>JADZBF010000385.1 GCA_020852215.1 Lysobacter sp.
ACGCCGCATTCTTCGAATTTCTCGATGTGCAGGACGGCGCGAACCAAACGCCGTTGCGGCTGGAGGAATTGCGCGAAGGCGCCAGCTACGCGGTGGTGGTGACGCAGGCCGGGGGCTTCTGCCGCTATGTGCTGGGCGATTTGCTCGACGTCACCGGCCGCGCTGGCGCGGTGCCGACGGTGGCCTATGCCGGGCGCATGACGCCGACCGCAGCCGTACCCGAGTCCGCGCTGTTGGGCTTCATGCGCCGTCACGGCGACGCGCACGGCCTGCGTTTGCGCAATTTCAATTTCGTGCCTACGGCGAACGGCGCGCTCGATCTGCTGTTCGCCTGCGACGACGCGCAAGCCGCCGATGCCTCCGAAGCGGCCTTGCGTGAAGGCTATGCCGCGGACCCGGCGTTGGCCGGCGCGCCCTTGGGCGACGTACGACGCGTGCCGCCCGAATACTTCGCCGCGCAATGGTGCGACCGGGTCGCCGCCGGTTTGCGCCCGCCGCAAGTGAAGGACCGCATCGTGAGTCCGGCGCCATGACGCTCTTCGTGATCGGCATCGTCGCCTGCTTTCTCTTCGGCGACATCCTGCACCGTTTCGGCGCGACCGCCGAGGTCTCGCGCAAGTCCGTGCACGTCACCACCTGCACGATGATCGCGGCGTTTCCGCTGTTCGATATCGGCTACCGCGAACTCATGCTGATCGCGGGCGGCAGTTTCCTCTCGATCGCGCTGCTGCGCACCACTGTGCTGATGCGTTCGATCATGGCGGTGGAACGCACGTCCTACGGCGATCTGTTGCTGCCGTTGTCGCTGGTGATCGCGACGTGGATGGATTTCGCGTATCCCGCGTTCCTCGCCGCGTATCTGGTGCTGGGCTTCTCCGATACGTTGGCGAGTTTGGTCGGCGGCGCTTACGGTCGCCGCCGCTACACCCTGCTCGGCCACACCAAATCGTACGTCGGCAGCGCGGCGTTTTTCTTCTCCGCGTTCGCCATCATCGCGGCGGTGGCCGTGTACGCGGCCGGATCGATACCGATACCCACGGCCTTGCTGATCGGCGCCGCCGTGGGCGCGCTGTTGACGCTGGTCGAAGCGCTTTCGCACAAAGGCACGGACAATTTTTTCGTGCCGCTGATCGCGGCGACAGTGCTGAACCTGTGGTTGCCGGCATGAATCTCGCTTTCGCCGATGCCATGCATTCGTCCGCCCATTTCGTGACGCCATGACCCACGAATCGAGAACATCGAAGATCTTGGTGGTGATCGGGCCATCGGGCGTCGGCAAAAGCACCCTGTTCGCGCAATTGCGCCAGGAAGGCGCCGTGCGTTTGGTGCCCACCTGGACCACGCGCAAGCCCCGCCATTACGAGGACCCGGCCAACGCCGATCATGTGTTCGTCGACGAGGACGAATTCGCGGCGCGCGAACGCGACGGGTTTTTTCTGGAAACCGTGCAATTGTTCGGCCTGGAAGCGCGTTACGGCCTGCCGCGCGAAGCACTGGAAGACGACGGCAAGAGCATCCGCACGCTGATGTTGCGGGCGATGCTGCTGGAGCGCATCGCCCGCTATTTTCCCGCGCATATCGTCTATCAGGTCGAAGCGCCGCGTGAGCGGGTCGAAGCCCATTTGCGCGCGCGCCTCGAGCGCGACGGCGACATCGGTTCGCGCCTCGCCAATTTCGAGGACGAATTGCAGTCTGGACGACGTTTGGCGGATCGCATCATCGACAACGGCGACGCGCCGGAGCGGGCGCAGGCGCAGTTGCGCGCGTGGTTGCGCGAGGATTTCACCCGAGGCGACGGTACGGCATGAGCACGCCATGAGTAAGTCATGAGTACGCTATACGCCCCGGTCGGCATCACGCCGACCAAACCGCTCACGCCGTCGCATCTCAAAGGCGCGCTGCTGCTGGATTTCATGCAGCGCTTCGAAGGTTTGTTTTCGCCCGGCGCGATCTGGCACAACCGTCGCCCTTGGGATATCTCGCTGCAGACCATTCGCTTCTGGGATTATCTCGATCGCGAACACGTCGGCGTCGACTTCGGCGTCATGGACGAGGGCGACATCGGCGCGCTCTACATCGAGTGCCACCGCAACGGCGCGCTGCCCACCGCCGATCGCGTCGCCGCGTACGCGCACCGTATCGAAACCGAAGGCTACGTGCATGCGGCGTCGCGTCGCATTCTCGATCTCTGGGGCGAAGTGTTTCTCGCGCTCGGTCTCGCCCGAGATGCGTTATTCCATTCGGCGCCTTTCGGTCTCGATCAAGACGCGGTGCTGGCGCGGCTGAGCGCGCACGACATGGTGCTGGATCAGCGCCGTTTCGGCGGCGGCGTCTATCTTGATCTCACCGACGAAGCGCGCCCGCTGCGCGTGCTGATCTCGGAACAGGGCCTGCCGAACTACATCCTCGCTATCCTGCGCGATCTGCTCGACTGCGCGCCGCATCACGACCGAATCTGCCTGTATCACGACGCCAACATCCAACGCGACTACGAGGCGTTGACGCGGGTATTCGAGCGGCTGGGCATGCGCTGTCGCCGCGTCGGGTTTACGCGCGTGCCGGTCGAAGGGTTGGTGCTGAGCGCCAAACAGGGCGGCTGGGAGCACTACACCGGCGCGCGCTTGCTGAAGCGCGTGGCCGGCGGCGCCACCGGCCCGGAAATCCGGTTGGGGTTCCGTCTCTACTTCCTGCATGCGCTGGGCCTCCGCCAACCCGACAACTATTCCGACACGGGGCTCGGCGAATGTCTGGAGCGCGCGCGCCGTCTGCTCGCCGCGCACGAGCCCGCTGCGCCGACGGCCGCGGATCGGGTCGCGCTGGAGAAGCTGATGAAGCGAGACGGCAGCGCGAATGTCTACGGCGCGCTCGCGGTACTGGATCAGAAAAAGGCCTCGCCCGGGCTGCGCGATGCGGTGATGCGATGTCTGCTGTGATCGACCCGTTGCTCGAGCGTTTGACGACCCGGCGCTTGGCGGCGGCGGCGCGCGCGGCCGAACAAACGACAGCGCGACGCACGCTGTTCGTGGTGGTGCGCGAACCCGATCTGCAGGCCTTGGCGCGCGGTCTCGCCCGCCTGCTGGCGCTGACCGCCGCCGAGGAACGCGCGGCGTGGCTGGCGAATTTCACCAAGGTGCGTTTGTTCGCGGGGCATCCCGGCCGCGCCGCGGTGACGCCGCTGCTGCGCTGTGTCGAATCGGATGTTCTGGGCTTCGCCCTGGTCGATGCCGAAGCGCGTCATCCGCGCCTGGCCGATCTGTTGGTGCCGCTGCGGACCCGCGAAGGCCCCGCTCCGGACACCGGGCTGGAAGTGACTTGGGACGATGGCGAGGGGCGCTGGGAACTGGAGATCGACGTCACCGGGCTCGACTGGCCGCGCTATCTGGTACACGTGCTGCATCTGCTGGCCGAGGCGGCATTGGGCGATCCCGGCTTCGGCGGGCGCATCGCCCTGCTGCACCGCGCTTCTCCGCCCGTGTGCGACGAAACGGTGGCGCAACTGCGGCTGGATTTGGATGTATCGCCTCCCGCATGCCGCGCCACGCTGCGGCCCCGCCGAGCGGCGGAGCGCGGCTGAGGATCGAGCCGGCAGGCGCGCGTTTCGCAACGCATTTCGCAGCGCGTATCGCACCTTTTTTTGGGCCGCTCCGATGCGGGCATCGGCATCGCGACCGTTCGTCGCGGCTTGCTGCGCTGCGATCCCCTCGCGATCGAGGCTGGGCTATCCTGATGGCGGTCCGATTCGTCGCGCAGATATCGAAACCGTCCCGCACCGGGCACCGTTTCGCGAACGCATCGGGCTACGCCTCCCTGGCACGGGAATTCGCGTCCATCGTCCATCAGCCCTTTCAGGAGTTCACGCATGGCTGTCACTGTCCGTACACCGGTCGTTCTCGCGACCGCGATCGCAACCATCCTCATCGCCGCTCCGGCCCACGCCGAGCTCGGCGATTACACCACCTGGCAAACGCTGGTGAATTTGGTGTCGCCGCCGAAAGCCGACAACAAAGTCACCGCCGCGCAGCGCACCGGCGACTACCCGATGCTCGCCAATCCTGCCGGCTTCGCCGACGGCTTCAGTGCTGGCGCCTACAACCAATGGCAGACGATCCAATTCGCCCCGCAAACCGGCGCGGTCTGCGGCAACGGGTCGCCGTACAAAATCTTCGTCAATCGCGTGCCGCATACGCGCAACACCATCGTCTACATGGAAGGTGGCGGCGCGTGCTGGGATTACGCCAGTTGCAGCGGGCAAACCGGCATTCGCGGCGCGCGCAATCCCAACGGCATCCCCGATAACTACATGAGCTTGCTCAACCCGGGCGCCAGCCTGGTCAGCCCGTTCATGACCCGCATCAGCCCGTTCGATGCGGTGAAGACCCAGCAGTGGAACATGATCTACATCCCCTACTGCACGGGCGATATCTACAGCGGCGACAAGGTCGCGGTCTACAACGACCCCACCGGCATCAAACCGCCGCTGGTGTGGCACCACAACGGCCTGCGCAACGTGCGCGCAGCGGTGGGTTGGCTGAAGGACAATTTGCCCAAGCCCACGCAAATGCTCTCCACCGGCTGCAGCGCCGGCGGCGCGGGCAGTTTGACCAACTACGGCCCGCTGCGCCGCGATCTGGCGCCGACCCGCGGCTTTCTGATCAACGACTCCGGCCCGATCTTCGATAATCCGATCGGCTCCGATCCGGCGCAGTACCCATCCTCGCATTTGCAGACGCTGATCCGCCAATCCTGGGGCTTGGATCGTGCCGGCGGCCCACTGTCCTATCTCTCCAGCACCCTGCCGCAGTTCAACAGTAACCAGATCGGCACCCTGTACAACGCGCTGTCGGCGCGCTATCCGTCCGATCGTATGGGCCATACCCATTTCTGGAAGGATCTGAACTACTCGTCGTATTCCTACGAGCGCTTCTATCCGGAAATTCAGAACGCGCCGAATCAAGCCACGAAAGAGGCCCTGATCCACGCCCGTTGGAATATCGACACCCAGCGCTTGTCGTCCAAACTCAACGGCTTGGGTAACTTCGGCGGCTATTTCCCGCAGTACCGCGCCGTCAACGAAAGCCACTGCACCACCGTGGTCGATTTCAAGAACGGCGACATCCAAAGCATGAGCCTGGAGCTGAAGCACTTCATCGACAGCGTGTTGGTGGGCTCCGGCAACGTGCTCGACGCCTCGGAAAGCAGCGACGTGGCCGACCGCGCCAAACCGTTCAACCTGCTCTACTGGACCGTCGACCAACTGCTGTAAGCTTCGCGAAACGCCCCCACCTGCGAGGCCCGGCGACGGGCCTCGCGCACTAGAGCCCTCATGAAGAGCAGCAAATTCAAAACCCAGTTGTCGGGCACCGTGATGGGCATCGCATCCATTTGCCTGATCGGCATCGTGGTCTATTCGAAGCAGAAGACGAAAGAAGCGGAGAACGCCAGCGCCATCGCGAACGCAGTGGCGAGCGCGACCGGCAAAACGAGCGTCAGCGGGAAACCGACGACGCCCGAGCAAATGTTTCGGCGGCATATGGATTTCGAGCGCGATGTGCGCGGATTCGCCCGCGACCAGGAGGGCTGGACCCCGGCGGAGCGTCAACGGCGCGCGCAAGACTTGGCGTTGCGCATCGAAGAACGCGAGAAAAGCCGGTATGTCAACGCCGGTGAAGCGTTGAAACTGAAAATAATGCTGATCCGCGCCACCGAACCGGACGAAAAAAAGCAGACCGAACGAATCGCCAATCTGGTGCTTCAGTACCAGACCGAAGCCGAACGTCAGCAAACGGCGTTCGTCGATTCGCAAAAGCGCGACCCGCGTTTCCAGGCCTACAAGTCGCGCGAAGCGCAGATCGTTGCGGAAGTCGCCACCATGGGCAGTTTCCCGGGCGGCATGTCGCGCGACGAATACCTGCGGCAACGCTTGATGGAAGCGCGCGCCGCGATCTACTACGCGCCGCCGACGGGTACGCAAGCGTCGGATCCGAACCGGCCGCCGACGCCTTGATCCGCTCGTCGAAACAGCCAAGAACCTCTTCAAACTCTTTGAACGCGATCTCCTCCCCTTGCGCACAGCACAGGGGAGCCTGAGAGGCGGTTGGATGCGGCGTTGACGCCAACGATACCGGGCGTGTAGTTCGATTTTGCGGCAACGCCCCGAAGCCGCGCATTCGCATATCGCGCTCGCATCGCCGCAATCCGCACAACAACATCCGCATAACAACGATCGTTATTGGTTTTTTGCGCGCAAAAAAAGAAGGGCTCGGAAACCGAGCCCTTCTTCGTCGCGAGCGCGGCGAACCGCGTGCGGTTTACGGCGTGATTGTCA
>JADZBF010000386.1 GCA_020852215.1 Lysobacter sp.
GCGTTCGTCGCTTCGCGCATCGCGCGCGGATCGACGAGACGATCGCGCCGTCCCGCGATCCACAGGCTCGGCACACGCAATTGCGACAACAGCGGGCGCTGATCGGCGGTTTCCAGAATGCGCAAACCATCCACCAGTACCCGCGCCGCGGGTTCGCCGCGGGCGAAGAGTTCGGCGCGCAGCGCGCGAATCTCGTCTTTCGCGTGATCCGAGCCGAAGGCTTCCAGCGCGACGAAACGCTCGAGCGTGGCGCGGTAATCGTCGGAAAGCCCGCGCGCGAACTCGCGAAAAATCTCCGCCGACACGCCGTAACGCCAATCCTCGCCGCGCACGAAACATGGACTGCTGCAGATTTGCACCAAGGCCGGCACGCGTTCGGGCGCGCGCACCGCGGCATGCAGCGCGAACATGCCGCCGAGCGACCAGCCGAGCCACGGCGCGACGGGCAAACGCGCAAGCAACGCATCGCACACCGGGTCGAAGGCCAGCGGCGTGGCATCGCCGCGACTGGCGCCGTGCCCGGGCAAATCGACCAGATGCAGCGTGTAGCGCGCGCGCAAGCGTTCGGCCAACATGGCGAAGACGCCGCCGTGCATCGCCCAGCCGTGCAGCAGCACCAAGGGCGGGCCGTCGCCGACGACGGCGATGTGGAGGTCGGCGCTCATGGCGACGCGCATTCCGATGCAGTACCGGCGGGCGGAGCGTTGCGAATCGCGTCGATCCGCGCGGCGATCTTGTTCCAGTCCTCGCGGATCCAGCGCACGAACAGATGCGTCATCCGGCGTCGCCAACGCGGTCGCGCGCGAACGTGTGAAATGCGCTCGACCAGCCAATCGCGTCCGAAACCGGCCCATTCGCCGGTCATGCTCATCAAATTCGGATACAGCGCCGGATGCACCTCGTACATCAGCATGTCGTACAGCGTGTCGCGCTCGAACGGCGATGCGGCGAGGGCGCGCGCAACGGAGTCGTACGAGTCCGACGACTCGTTGTCGAGATACAGTTCGGAGAGCGCGAGCCAGACTTCGATGCGCGGATCGTCCGGCGCGGTCGCGACCGCCGCTGTCGGCGTCGCCGCCGCGGTGCCGCTCATGCCACGGCCGTACCCGGGGTTTTGATGCCCATGTCCACGGCATCGCGCGCCCAGCACAACGCATCGATCAACGCATCCACTTCGGCCGTGGTATGCAGCGAAGTGAGCGTGATGCGCAGACGCGCGCGGCCATCGGGCACGGTCGGCGGGCGAATCGCCGGCACCAGGAAGCCCTGCGCTTCCAGCGCGGTCGCCCAGGCCACGGCTTTCCGATCGTCGCCGCATTGCAGCGGTTGGATCGGCGTGCTGGACGGCAACAAACTCAAGCCGCGGAACATCGCTTGTTGGCGGAAATGTCCGATCAGGGTCTGCAATTTTTCGCGACGCCAGTGGTCGCGACGCGCCAGGCGCACGGCGGCGAGCGCGGCGGCGGCGACCGGCGGCGGCAAGGCGGTGGTGTAGATGTAGGGACGCGCGGTTTCGATCAGATGGCCGATGACGTCTTCGCTGCCCGCGACCACCGCGCCGTAACAGCCGATGGCTTTGCCCAGCGTGGCGAGTTGCAGCACGCCAGAGGCTTCGACGCCGGCTTCGGCCACCGCGCCGCGGCCGTCGGGGCCGACCACGCCGATGCCGTGCGCATCGTCCACGTACATCAAGGCCTGCTGCACGCGGGCGACGAGCGAGAGTTCCCGCAGCGGCGCGACATCGCCGTCCATGCTGAACACGCCGTCGGTGGCGAGTATCGCCGCGCCTTCGGGCACGGTGCGCAGTTGGCGCAATGCGCCTTCGGCGTCGAGATGCGGATAGCGACGCAGCTTGCAGCCGGCCAAACGCGCGGCATCGACCAGACAGGCGTGGTTGAGACGGTCCTGCACGCAGACATCGTCTTCACCCAGCAGCGATTGGATCACCGCCAGATTGGCGAGATAACCGCTGCCGAACAGCAGCGCGCGCGGTGCGCGCAGCCAGTCGGCGACTTCGCGCTCCAGCGCGTCGTGAATGGTGTGATGGCCGCTGACCAGATGCGAGGCGCCGCTGCCGACGCCTTCGCGCGAGGACGAAGCCTGCAGCGCATCGATCACGCCGAACTGTTGCGACAAACCCAGATAATCGTTGCTGCTGAAATTCGTCAGCCAGCGCCCGTCGATCTCGACGCGCACGCCGTCGCGACGGACGATGGTGCGTCGTTGCCGCGCTCGCCCCTGCGCGATGCGTTGGGCGCGGGCGGCTTGGATGCGATCGGAGATGCGCGGACGGGACATGGCGGCGACTCAGGCGGCGACGGTGTGGGGGCGAACAATGCAGTCGGACGAGGGCGCAACATCGACGATATCGGCATGCACGGTCGCTGCGGTCTCAACCACCGGCATCGGGCGCAGGCCCAATCGCTCGAACAGGGCGAGATCGCGCTCGGTATCCGGGTTGCCGGTGGTGAGCAGTTTCTCGCCGTAGAAAATGGAGTTGGCGCCTGCGAGGAAGCACAGCGCCTGCAGTTCGTCGCTCATGCTTTCGCGGCCGGCGGACAGGCGCACCATCGATTTGGGCATCAGCATGCGGGCAACGGCGATGGTGCGCACGAACTCGAACGGATCGAGCAACGCGGCGCCGTGCAGCGGCGTGCCTTCCACCTGCACCAGGCGATTGATCGGCACCGAATCCGGATGCGCCGGCAAATTCGCCAGCGCCTGCAGCAGGCCCGCGCGCTGCGAGCGCGTTTCGCCCATGCCGACGATGCCGCCGCAGCAGGTCTTCATGCCCACGTCGCGCACATGCGTCAGGGTGTCGAGACGGTCCTGGAATTCGCGGGTTTGGACGATTTCGCCGTAAAACTCCGGCGCGGTGTCCAGATTATGGTTGTAGTAGTCGAGGCCGGCGGCTTTCAGCGCCTGCGCCTGTTCGCCGCTGAGCATGCCCAGCGTGGCGCAGGTTTCCAGCCCCAGCGCCTTCACTTCGCGGATCATCTCGGCGACTTTCGGAATATCGCGATCCTTCGGCGAACGCCAAGCCGCGCCCATGCAGAAGCGCGAGGCGCCGGCGGCTTTCGCTTGCTTGGCTTTTTCCAGCACCGCGTCGGTGCTCATCAACTTGGTCGCGTCCACGCCGGTGTGGTAACGCTGGGCCTGCGGGCAATACGCGCAGTCTTCCGGGCAGCCGCCGGTCTTCACCGACAACAGGGTGCTGACCTGCACCTCGGCCGGATCGAAATGCGTGCGATGCGTTTCGGCGGCGCGGTGCAGCAGGATCGGCAGCGGCAGCGCGAACAACGCCTCGATCTCCTCGCGCCGCCAGTCGTGGCGAAGTTCGGTGGGGCATGACGCGGGCGAAACGCTGACAGCCGACATCGGAGTTTCCTGACAGACCGGGTCGAGGGGAACCGGCAGTCTGGAAAGCATGTCCAGCCCTGTCAACTTCATTCTGAGCCGGCGGCCGATCGCTGCGATGACGGCGGCCTTGGCCGGCCGCGGCCAACGCCTGCCGACGCTCTGGCCGGCGCATTGTCTGGTGTGTCGGGAGCCTTGCCCGGCGGACGGATCGGCCGCGGATCTCTGCCCGGCCTGCCGCGACGCGCTGCCCTGGAACCGCAGCGCCTGTGCCCGCTGCGCCCTGCCGATGCCGGCGCCGACCGCGGCCTGCGGTCGTTGTTTGCGCCATCCGCCGCCGCTGGCCGCCGTCCATGCCGCCTTCGTCTACGGCCCGCCTCTGGATCGGTTGCTGCCCCGCCTGAAATTTCACGACGACCTGGCCGCCGGCCGGTTGTTGGCCAGCTTGATGGCCGAATCGCTGGCGGGCCGGGCCGCCGCCGATGCCGAGGTCGAAGCCAGCCCGCCCGGCTTCGGGGTGTCTTTGGCCGCGTCATGGCCGCACGCCGTCATCCCGCTGCCCCTGCACCGCCGCCGTCTGCGCCAGCGCGGCTACGACCAAGCGCTGGAGCTGGCCCGGCCCTTGGCCCGGGCGCTCGCGCTGCCGCTGCGCACCGATCTGCTGCAGCGCGTGCGCGAAACCGCGCCGCAGTCGCGGTTGGACGCCCCGGCGCGGCGCAAGAATCTACGCGGCGCCTTCGTGGCGACATCCGCCACGGCATCGCCGCTGTCGCATGTGGTGCTGATCGACGATGTGATGACCACCGGCGCGACCTTGCACGCCGCCGCCGCTGCGCTACGGCGCGCGGGCATCGCGCGCGTGGATGCCTGGGTATGCGCCCGAGTGCCGTGACGCCGCACCCGGCAATGTCGAACGGATCAGCCGTTCGTGGATTCGTTCGTCGAATCCTTCGTCGTGCCGTCCGCGGAGCTGTCCGCCGAAGCGCCGGTGTCGGCGGCTTGTTCCTGTTTGCGGCCGATCAGCCACAGCGCCGCGCCGACCACGATCAAGCCGATGCGGATCGCCATACCGACATCGGCTCCCCAGTTGTCGACCCACGACAACAACCTGAATTCGCGGCCGAACTGATGCAGCAGAAACGAGCCCGCGCCGAATACGAACAACCAAAAACCGAGCGATTTCATGTGGTCCCCTCGAATGGATTCGCGCCGTTCCCCACGGCGACGGCAGTTTGCCACATCGTTAGCGGGGAACGATGCGCCGCCGGAACGGCCCGGCATCGGCGCCTTCGAAAATCGCGGTATCGCCTCGCGCGCCGCCGCCGATGCGACGTACCATCGCGGCTGGACTCAAGGACCGCCCCGCATGCTCGCTTCCGTCGTTTCGCGCCGCCTCGCTGCGCTCGCGCTCGTCGTCGCCCCCGTCATGGCGCTCGTCGGTTGCGCCGATGCCCCGCCGCCCAAGAACGCCGTGCCC
>JADZBF010000387.1 GCA_020852215.1 Lysobacter sp.
GACTGGCTCGCGGCGGATATGCGCGATACCGCCGCACTGCGCGCGCAGGTCGATGCGCTGGCGGCGAACGCACCGGTCCATATCCTGATCAACAACACCGGCGGCCCGCCCGGCGGCCCGGCCCACACCGCGGATGCAGACGCCTTCGAAGCCGCCTTTTCGCAGCATCTGCTCGCCAACCACGCGCTGCTGCAGGCCGTTCTGCCGGGCATGCGCGCGGCGCGCTGGGGGCGCGTGGTGAACGTGATCTCGACCTCGGTGCGCGAGCCGATCCCCAATCTCGGCGTGTCCAACACCGTCCGCGGCGCGGTGGCCAGTTGGGCGAAAACGCTATCGCGCGAGCTGGCGGCGGACGGCATCACCGTCAACAACGTGTTGCCCGGTTACACCGAAACCGCCCGTTTGCGGCAAATCGTCGGCGATCGCGCCCGTTCCGGCGGGCTCAGCGAAGAAGCGGTGATGCAGGCGATGCGCCAAACCGTTCCCGCCGCCCGGTTCGCCGACGCCGCCGAAGTGGCGGCGGTGATCGCCTTCCTGTGCAGCCCTGCGGCGGCGTATGTGAACGGCACGAATCTCGCGGTCGACGGCGGACGAATGAATTCGCTGTAAGCTAGGGCTCTTGCACGTTGATGACCGCCGCGATGTCCGTTTCGTCCACAGATGAAGAGCGCCGCCGCGCCCCCCGTGTCGAGTTCGAGTGCGTGGTCATGATCGCGCACGGCAGCGCCGATGGCTTCGTCGCGCACATGGAGAACGTCTCCGCGGTCGGCTGCTGCACCACCCGCCCGGAAGACTGGTCGCTCAGCGTCGACGACGATGTGCGCCTGTATCTGCTGATCGACCTGCGCCACGTGTTCAGCGCACCCGCGCGGGTCGCGTGGATCAGCGACCGCTTCGTCGGTTTCGAGTACCTCGAACCGCAACCTTTGCCGAGCTGATCGCTCCGTTCGACGGCGACCCGCGACCGCCCGTTCCTTCTGCGCGGCGAGATCACGCGCATCGCCCGCGCCGCTGTCATACTTCCACCCTCTTAGATCTGACAGGGGCGGCAGCGGTCCATGGAAGACTACGTAGCCAGCGAGCGACGTTCCAATATCCGCGTTCCGTATGCGATGCAGGTGATGATCCTGTGCGGCGATCTGGCTTGGGTGGCGGACATATTGGACTTGTCCGAGGGAGGTTGCGGCGCTTTCCGCCCGAAAGGTTGCGTGCTGCGGGAAGGCAACGTCGCGCGCCTGCTGTTCTTCGAAACCACCGGCCAGGCGGTCGCGGTGTCCGCGCGCATCGCACGGATCACCGAACGGCATCTCGGGTTCGAATACCACGAGACGCAGACGATCCCGCCCACCTTGCCTTGACGACCGTCTGAAGCGCGCTGTCCGCCGCGCTTATCCCCGCGCTTCCCGCGCCCGTCCGCTGATCGACCGACACGTCTCCCCATGCCCGAAGGCCCCGAAATCCGCCGCGCCGCCGATCGCCTCGCCACCGCTGTCGTCGGCGCACCGCTGACCCGCGCGTGGTTCGCGTTTCCCGCGCTCAAACGCCACGAACGCGGCTTGAAAGGGCGGCGGATCGACGCGATCGTGCCGCACGGCAAAGCCCTGCTGACGCGATTCGACAACGGCTGGACGCTGTACAGCCATAACCAACTCTACGGCGTGTGGACCATCGCCCCGCCCGGCGAACGTCCCGACACCGGCCGCTCGCTGCGCGTGGCTTTGGAAACCGCGGAGAACGCAATCCTGTTGTACTCCGCCTCGGATGTGGCGATGTGGTGCACCGACGATCTGGATCGGCATCCGTTCCTCTCGAAACTGGGACCGGATGTGCTCGACCCCGCGCTCGGCGCCGAGGCCGTGGCCGAACGATTGCGCGACACGCGATTTCGCGGCCGTTCGCTCGGCGCCTTGCTGCTGGATCAGGCCTTTCTCGCCGGCATGGGCAATTACCTGCGCAGCGAAGTCTTGTTCCTGGCGCGGCTTTCGCCGGACCGCCGGCCCGCGGATTTATCGCCGCAACAGATTCGCGCCCTCGCCGAGGCGCTGCTCGATGTCCCGCGCCGCAGCTACGCCAGTCCCGGTATCGAACCGGCGGCCGGGATGCGCAGCGACTATCTCACCGACACCCCGCACAGTTTCCGCTTCGCGGTGTTCGATCGCGAAGATCAACCCTGCCCCGTCTGCGACGCCAAGATCGTGCGCCGCGAGGTCGGCGCGCGGCGGCTGTATCTCTGTCCGCGCTGTCAAGGCTGAAGCTCAACCTCTCGCGCCCTGCACGGGCAAGCCGCCGCCGATCTCGCTAAGCTTCTCCAATGCGACGATATCTTCATTTCATCGGTGGGACGCCCCGACCCGCACGCAGCGGCCGGTGGCTCGATGTCTTCGACCCCGCCATCGCCAAACCCTACGCCGAAGTCGCGGCGGGCGATGCCGCCGACATCGACGATGCGGTGGCCGCGGCGCGTGCCGCCTTCCCGCACTGGTCGGGTCTGCCCGCGACCGAGCGCGCGCGCTGGTTGGAGCGCTTGGCCGATGCGCTCGACGCGCGCACCGACGATTTCGCGCACGCCGAATCGCGCGACGGCGGTAAACCGCTGCGGTTGGCGCGCGAGATCGAGATTCCGCGCGCGGTCGCCAATCTGCGGTTCTTCGCGCACGCCGCGACCCAGTTCGCCAGCGAATCGCACCACGGCCAAGCGGGCTTGAATTACACCCTGCGCGCGCCGCTGGGCGTCGTCGCGGCGATCTCGCCGTGGAATTTGCCGCTGTATCTGTTCACCTGGAAGATCGCGCCCGCGTTGGCCGCCGGCAATACCGTGGTCGCCAAACCCTCCGAAATCACGCCGGCCACGGCGAGCATGCTGGGCGAACTCGCGGCGGAGATCGGTTTTCCGAGCGGCGCGCTCAACATCGTGCATGGCTTGGGCCAGGAGGCCGGCGAAGCCTTGATCGATCACGCCGATATCGCCGCGGTGTCCTTCACCGGCAGCACGGCGGTCGGCCAACGCATCACCGCGCGCATGGCGCCGCGTTTGAAGAAAGTCTCGCTGGAACTCGGCGGCAAAAATCCGACGCTGGTCTTCGCCGACAGCGACTGGCGTACGCATCTCGACGTGATCGTGCGTTCGGCGTTCCAGAACAGCGGCCAGATTTGTCTCTGCGGGTCGCGTCTGCTGATCGAACGCACGATCTACGCCGAATTCCGCGACGCCTTCGTCCAGCACGCATTGGCGCTGCGGGTCGGCGACCCGATGGATCCCGACGCGCAAATGGGGCCGCTGGTGTCGCAGGCGCATTTCGACAAAGTGGTCGCGGCGCTGGAACGCGCGCGTGCGGAAGGCGCGCGCGTACTGTGCGGCGGGCACGCGCTGCAGCGTCCCGGCTGGTTCGTCGCGCCGACGGTGATCGAAGGCCTCGGCCCCGACTGCGCGACCAATCGCGACGAAATTTTCGGCCCGGTCGCGACGTTGCAACCCTTCGACGACGATGCGCAGGCACTGACGTTGGCGAACGCCTCGGACTACGGCCTCGCCGCCTCGATCTGGACCACGCGGCTGGATCGCGCGCACCGCATCGCCGCGAGCCTGAACGTCGGCATGGTGTGGATCAACACGTGGCTGATGCGCGATCTGCGCACGCCGTTCGGCGGCGTCGGCCAATCGGGTCTCGGCCGCGAGGGCGGCCACGAGGCGATGCGTTTCTTCACCGACGCCAAAAACATAGGAATCGCGCTGTGAACGACGCTCTGCAAGACCTGTTGCGCAACAACGCCGAGTGGGCGGAGCGCGTCCGTCGCGAAGATCCCGATTTCTTCAAGCGCCTGTCGCAGCAGCAAGCGCCGAAATATCTGTGGATCGGCTGCTCGGATTCGCGCGTGCCGGCGAATCAGATCATGGGTTTGGCGCCGGGCGAGGTGTTCGTCCACCGCAACATCGCGAATGTCGTCGTGCATACCGACCTCAATTGCTTGTCGGTGATTCAGTTCGCGATCGACCTGCTGCGCGTCGAGCACATCCTGGTCGTCGGCCACTACGGCTGCAGCGGCGTTCACGCGAGTTTGACCGGCACGCGCGTCGGTCTGGCCGACAACTGGCTGCGGCACGTCACCGACGTGAGTCATAAACATGCCGACTTGCTGCGATGCGAAGACACCGAATCGATGCGGCATGCCCGCCTCTGCGAACTGAACGTCATCGAGCAAGTGGTCAACGTCTGCCAGACCACGGTGGTGCAGGACGCGTGGACGCGCGGACAAGCGCTGGCGATACACGGCTGGATTTACGGCTTGCACGACGGTCGCATGCGCGATCTCGGTATCAATGTGGCGCGCGCGGACGAACTGGCCGATGCGTACGCCGGTGCGCTCGAACGCCTCCGCACACCGGAGGAATCACCATGAATCGCACTACCCCCCAAACGGGCATCCACGCCACAGCAGCCCCCAAAGCCGTCGGCCACTATCCGCATGCGCGCCGCGTCGGCGATCTGCTCTTCCTCTCCGGAATCGGTCCGCGCGATCCGTCCAGCGATGCGATTCCGGGCAATGTTTACGGCGACGACGGCGCGTTGATCGCCTACGACATCGCCGCGCAAACGCGCGTGGTGTTCGCCAATGTGCGCGCGGTGCTTGAGGCCAGCGGTGCGCGTTGGGAGGATTTGGTCGACGTCACCGTCTACCTCACCGACATGGCGCGCGATTTCAAAACCTACAACGCGATCTGGGCGGAGTATTTTCCCGACCCGGCATCGGCGCCCTGCCGCACCACGCTCGGCATCGATGCGCTGCCGACCAAGATCGCGATCGAACTCAAATGCGTCGCCGCCGTGAAGGAGTGAACCGATGCTGCCGCAACCGCTGAATCTGCAAGCCTGGATCGATGAGCATCGCCATCTGCTCAAACCGCCGGTCGGCAACAAATGCATCGTCGACACCGATTTCATCGTGATGGTGGTCGGCGGCCCCAACCAGCGCACCGATTATCACTGGGACGAAGGCCCGGAGTGGTTCTATCAAGTGGAAGGCGAGATGGTGCTGCGCATCCAAGAGGACGGTGCGCCGCGCGATATTCCGATCAAAGCCGGCGAGATGTTCTACCTCCCGCCGCGCGTGCCGCATTCGCCGCAGCGTATGGCCGGCGGCGTCGGTCTGGTGATCGAGCGCAAGCGACTGCCGCACGAACTCGACGGCCTCCTGTGGTACTGCGAACGCTGCAACACGAAACTCTACGAAGAATTCTTCCCGCTGGTGGATATCGAAAACGACTTCCCGGCGGTGTTCGACAAGTTCTATCGCTCGCGCGAGCATCGCACCTGCAAGACCTGCGGACACTTGAATCCCGCGCCGGCGAAATACGACCCGCAAACCTGATCGCCCGTAGGAGGGCCTTCAGGCCCGACGGTCCCGCCGCAACGCGCCCGTCGCATCATCGCGATGGAATTCGGGCCTGAAGGCCTCGTACAAACACGGCGACGAGCCCGATGACACGCCCGGGCGACGGCGCTATCCTCCGCATTGGCAATCTTTGCCAAAATTCACGGGAGTCCGCCATGGCCGCCACCATGAACGTGTCGTTGACCGAGCCCCTCAAGCGCTTCGTCGATGAGGAAGTCCGTGACGGCGGCTTCGCCAGCACCTCCGACTACGTCCGCGAACTGATCCGCGAACGCCAGCGCCGCAAAGCCGAAGACAGCCTGCGCGCCTTGATCGCCGAAGGCCTGGGCTCCGGCCCCGCCGAGCCGGTGGCAGACGATTTCTTCGCACGCCAACGCCAGCGCATCGGCAGGGCATGAGCGCAGCATGGCCGGGCAAACCGCCTCGACAGCGCCCGCAAGCGGCCGCCGACATCGCGGCCATCGCAGACCACTTGAACGCGACCGCAGGCGCAGCGGTCGCATTGCGCTTCATCGACGCCGTCGAAGCCGCCTACGCCCTGTTGTCCACGCACCCCGCCTGCGGCTCGCCGCGCCATGCGCACGTGATGCCCGAACTGCCCGCGCCGCTGCGCTTCCACCCGGTGAAGACGTTCGAGCGCATTCTCGTCTACTACATGGAAAGCCCGGACGCAGTCGAAATACTCCGCATTTGGGATGCCGCCCGCGGGTTGGAGGCATTGCTGGAGGACGCGTCAGAATGAGCGGGCCGGAAACCGGATACCTCGCGGTGGCTCGTTGTTCGAACGCACGTCGTGGCGCTCGCGTATCGTCGACGCGGCGTATGTCGAACACCACGATGATTTTCCTTCTCCCCGCGCGCGGGGATAAGGTGGCGCGAAGCGACGGATGAGGGGCTGACGCCGTTGGAATGCTTCACGAAAAGCGCCCCTCACCCGGCCTTCGGCCACCCTCTCCCCGCACAATGCGCGGGGAGAAGGAAAACCTGATCTGAGCATTCACCATACTCGATATCGATATGCTGAAAATCGACACCCACGCCCATTACCTGCCTCGCGATTGGCCCGATTTGGCGGCCAAGTACGGCGATATCCGCTTTCCGGTGATCCATCACGGCGACGACGGGCGTTCGCGCATCTACAAGGACGGGAAATTCTTCCGCGAGATTTGGCCCAAGACCTGGGACCCGAAGATTCGCATCGAGGAATACGCCGGCTTCGGCGTGCAGGTGCAGGTCATCAGCACGGTGCCGGTGATGTTCGCGTACTGGGCGAAAGCGCAGCATGCGCACGATCTTCATCAGGCCTTGAACGATCATATGGCCGAGGCCGTGCGCGATTTTCCGCGGCATTACGCCGGTATCGGCACCGTGCCGCTGCAATCGCCGCGACTGGCCGTTCAAGAACTCGAACGCTGCATGGATCAGCTCGGCCTGCAGGGCGTGCAGATCGGTTCGCATGTGGGCGAGTGGAATCTGGACGCGCCGGAACTGTTCGATTTCTTCCGCGCCGCCAGCGAATTGGGTGCGGCGATTCTGGTGCATCCCTGGGACATGATGGGCAGCGAGTCGATGCCGAAATACTGGCTGCCATGGCTGGTCGGCATGCCGGCCGAACAGGCGCGCGCCGCATGCTGTTTGATCTTCGGCGGGGTGTTGGAGCGTTTGCCGAATCTGAAAATTTGTCTCGCGCACGGCGGCGGCAGTTTTCCGGACACGATCGGCCGCATCGAACACGGTTTCAATATGCGGCCCGATTTGGTCGCCACCGACAATTTCCGCAACCCGCGCGAATACCTGTCGCGGTTCTATTTCGACTCGTGGGTCGCCGATCCACGTGCACTCGACTACCTCATCGACACCTGCGGCACGGAGCGCATCATGCTCGGCACCGATTATCCCTTCCCGCTCGGCGAACAGGAACCTGGCGCCGGCATCGCGGCGCTCGAACTGACCGAAAC
>JADZBF010000388.1 GCA_020852215.1 Lysobacter sp.
GCGGATCGCCGTGTTGGACGAACGCGACGCGGCGCGACGAGATCGGACGATCGCGCCCCTGCGCATGATCGTCGGCGATGGCGCGCAGGCCCTTGCGCAGAATGCCGATGCGCCCGCCTCGCGCGCATCGGCCGAGCGCGACGCGGCGGCGAACCCGCACTACCGCTCTATCTCACGCGACGTCGCACGCGATGTCGGCATCGAATGCGGCATCGCGCGCGAAACGCCGGCGCGCATGTTGTGGTTGGAATTCGAGGATGGCGTGGACGATCCGCCTGCCGACGCGGCGGTCCTGACCGACCTGCCGCTGACGCGCGCGATCCGCATCGGCGCGTCGAAATCCGTCTTGCTCGTCGAAACCGACGGCCGAACCGCCGAACGAGCGCGCACGGTCGAGACCCGTTATCGCCGCGGCCGGCGCCCGGTATTGCCCTGCCGTCATCGGCCGCCGTTGGACACGGGATTGCGGCTGCTCGAACGCTTCGATCGCGAGACCCTCGCGCTACGCATGGTCGACGACGACCCTGCGCCGCCCGCGTTGTTGGTGCTGTGCGAAGACCCGCACCTGCGTCGCGCGGTCGTCGCGTACGCGCATGCGCACGGGGTTCGGACCGCACTGATCTGCGACGACGGCAACGCCGAGGATCAGATGCACGCGCGCGTGCTCGTCGATACCTTGCCGCCGCAACATGCCGCGATGCAGGCGCGGTGTTGCGCCGTCGTGGTTCTGCGCGAGCGCGGATCGGACACCTTCGACGGCATCGATGCGGGACGTTTATTCGCACCCGCGTTGGCGCCGCGATGGCGCGAGCGCGCCTACGCCGAGTTCAAGGCCGAAGACCGCGAATGCATGGCCAACGGTCGCACGCCCGGCGGCTTGATCGACACCTTGCCGGCGATCGCCGCGCATTGGGCCGCGCATAGCGAATCCGGCGCGGCGTGCCGTTCCGCGTTGCCGCTCGTGCGCGTCGCCGATATTCCGAACCCGGCCGGCGATCTGCGCGTGGTCGGTCTGCGCGATGACTACCGCGAATACGACTTCGCACTGCCCGATCCGGCCGCCGCCGCTTCCGGCGCGGCATCGCCGCTGCTGTCGGCGTGCGCGCATCGCACGCTGCGCGCGCCGTACTCGATGCCGGCGCGCAAATGCGTCTACACCCATCAAGGCTGGCCCAAGCGCAGCGACGGCATGGAGCGCGGCTTGATCGAAATGGCCGACGCCGACCCGCATATCGCCGCGTTCTGCTTGTTCGATACGACGCAGCGACCTTGGCACGATGCCGCCGAACGCACTGCGCGCGAGCGTAGGCATGTCGATGTCTTCGATCGCGGGACGACGGCCGAGCCCGCGTCGATCGCGCAAGCGGCCATCGACGCGCCGCCGGCATGCCCGCACGCGTTGATCCGCACCGCGGGATATGTGTACGCGCTGCAGTTCGCCCCGGCCCTGCCCCTGCGCACGAGCGCCGAAGCCGAACCGCCCGGAGTGCGCGCAGCGCGCGACGCGATGGCCGCATGGTGTCGGCGCGTCAATGCCTTGCCCGGGGATCGACGCCAATATCGCGAATGGCGGCCGGTGCAGGTGCAGGCGCCGTTGTTCTGGTCGTGGAAGCGGCGCGGCGGCACGCTGTCGTCGTTGCTCTCGGCGCTGGCCGAGACCACGCCGATCACCACCCACCGGCCGCGTCTCGCGCAGCCGCTCGACGACGCGTTTTGAACGAAACCCGCGACCCCGCGTCGCGGCGGCATCGACTCGGGCGAAAGCGGCGCGCGATGCTCTCGGGCGAGATGTGCGGCGTAAGCCAACCTGCTAGGCTGCCCCCGACCAAGGGGAGGCCGCATGGCGCCGACATCGCAGCAAGACCACGGACCGCAGGCGCCGCATCGCGATGCGAATGCCGATACGCATCGCGACCCGCATAACCAGTTCGCCCTGCTGCGGCAACGGCGCTTCCTGCCGTTCTTCCTGGTGCAATCGCTGGGCGCCTTCAACGACAACGTGTATCGGCAAGCCATCATCGGCCTGCTGTTCTGGCTGGGCGTGAGCGACGCTGAAAAAACGCTTTACACCAACCTCGCGCCGGCGCTGTTCATCCTGCCGTATTTCCTGTTCTCGGCGACCGCCGGGCAGATCGCGGAAAAGCTGGAGAAATCGCGGTTGATCCGCATCACCACCACGATGGAGATCGCGGTGATGTCGGTCGCGGCGGTGGGTTTCTTGATCCAATCGATGCCGCTGCTGCTGATCGCATTGTTCGGCACCGGCCTGCAGTCGGCGTTGTTTGGGCCGGTGAAGTATTCGATCCTGCCGTCGGTACTCAAGCCGGAAGAACTGACCGGCGGCAATGGATTGGTCGAGATGGGCACGTCGATCTCGATCCTGTGCGGGATGATCGTCGGCGGCCTGATCTTCAAGCTGGCCGGCGAACACGGGCCGATCGCCGCGGCCAGCGCGATCGTGGCCTTGGCGATCCTCGGCAATTTCGTCAGCCGCAAGATTCCGCACGTCGATGCCGGCGCGCCGGAACTGAAGGTGCATTGGAATCCGATTCCCGAATCGCGGCGCGTGCTGAGCTTGGTCAAGAAGCAGCTCGCCGTGCGCAATTCCGTGCTCGGCGTGTCGTGGTTCTGGTTCGTGGGCACGGTGCTCACCGCGCAACTGCCGACGTATGCGCGCATCAATCTGGGCGGCGACGAAACCCTGTATCTGTTCGCGTTCGTGCTGTTCTCGATCGGCACCGGCGTCGGGTCGTTGTTGTGCGAAAAACTCTCCGCGCGCACCGTGGAAATCGGCTTGGTGCCGCTCGGCGCGTTCGGGATGAGCGCGTTCCTGTTCGATCTGTATTTCGCGCGCACCGGCGCGGCGCCGGTCGTCGGCGTGGGCGTGCGCGAGTTCCTGACCGGAGCCGGCGGTTGGCGCATCGCGGCGGATCTGACGCTGATCGGACTGTTTTCGGGCTTTTTCCTGGTGCCGCTGTTCGCCTTGATCCAAAGCCGCACGCCGAAACAGGAAATCTCGCGCGTCATTTCCGGCCTCAACATCCAGAACGCATTCTTCATCGTGCTGGCGGCGGTGGTCGGCATCGCGCTGCAGCGGACGGAGGTGGCGCTGGGCGATCTGCGCATCCCGCTGCCGGGCCTGGGCATTCCGCAGGTGTTCCTGTGTCTAGCGATCGCGAACACGCTGATCGCGCTGTGGATCTTCAGCATCGTGCCGGAATTCCTGATGCGTTTCCTCAGTTGGGTGCTGGTGCGCACGATGTACCGACTGAAGCTGCACGGCATCGAACGCCATGTGCCCGACGAAGGCCCGGCGCTGATCGTCTGCAATCACGTCAGCTACATGGATGCGCTGATCCTGGCCGCCAGCATCCCGCGGCCGGTGCGTTTCGTGATGTATTACAAAATTTTCAATATCCCGGTGATGCGCTGGATCTTCCGCACCGGCAAGGCGATCCCGATCGCGGGCGCCAAGGAAGACCCGGAGGTGATGCAGCGCGCGTTCGACGAGGTCGACGCCGCGCTCGCCGACGGGCAGATCGTCGGCATCTTCCCGGAAGGCGGCTTGACCCGCGACGGCGACATCGCGACGTTCAAGCGCGGCATGGAAAAGATTCTGGAACGTCGCCCGGTGCCGGTCGTGCCGATGGCGTTGAAGAACATGTGGACCAGCATGTGGAGCCGCCGCGACGGCCGGCTGAAACAGATGCGGGTCCCGCGCCGTTTCCGCGCGCTTGTGGAAGTCGCCGCCGATGCGCCCGTCGACGGACGGGACGCCAACGCGGAACTGTTGGAGGCCAAAGTCCGCGAGCTGCGCGGCGATGCGGCGTGAGCCCGCGACGGATGGCGGCGGCGGTCGGATCGGGCACAATGCGCCCATGCCGGCTCGCGCCGGGACCTCTCTCTCGACCCCTCCTGGAGCCAGCCGCATGAACGTTTCCGATCAGGCCATCACCCCCACCCCGCCGAACTACATGGTGTGGTCGATCCTCAGCGTCGTCATCACCGTCATCACCTGCTGCTTTTGCTACACCATTCCGTCGTTGGTCACCGCGATCGTGGCCTTGGTGTTCTCCTCGAAAGTCACCAGTACCGCGAACGCCGGCAACATGGCCGGCGCGCAACAGGCCTCGAAGAACGCGAAGCTGTTCAACCTGATCACGATCGGACTGTTCGTCGCCGGCGTGGCCTTGTGGGTGGTGATGTTCTTCGTCAGCGGCGGCATCGAGGCCCAGCAAGAACAGATGGAAATGTTCAAGCGGTTGATGGAACAGCAGCAGAACCGCTGACGGCACAGCGTCGATGCTCGCCTCGGCTCCGATGCCGACCGAACGCACGCTCGCGTTGTGGTTGTTGGTCGCTGCCTCGCTCGCGGCGGTGGCCGGCATCGTGTTTTTCCAGTACGCCGATCCGAACCACCCCCACAGCCTGCTGCCGCCGTGCATGTTCCAGGCGGCGACCGGCTACTACTGCATCGGCTGCGGCATCACCCGCGCGTTTCAC
>JADZBF010000389.1 GCA_020852215.1 Lysobacter sp.
CGGATTCGGAAATCTGGATCATCGGGCTATTCTAGCGGTCCGCTCCGCTCGCGCTCGTCAGCTTTTCGTTACGCGAGCGGAACACTGTTCAGTTTCCCGCGCGACGGTCGCCATCGCCGCGCCCCTTCGGGAGTTTTGCCATGTCCGACCTCATCCCCCTCGCCCACGCCCATTGCCTGCCGCGTCGCGGTCACGAACATCGCCTACCGCCGGCCCGCATCGCCGAATTGATGCCGCAACTGCCCGGCTGGGAACTCGCCGAAAACGGGCACGCGCTGACGAAGACTTTCACCTTCGCCGACCACTACCGCACGATGGCCTTCGTCAACGCGCTGGCCTTCATCGCCCACCGCGAAGACCATCATCCCGACCTCGGCGTCCACTACGACCGCTGCGTCGTGCGCTTTTCGACCCATGACGTGGGCGGCTTGAGCGAGAACGATTTTATTTGCGCGGCGAAGGCGGAAGGGTTGGCCGAATAGTAAGACGACGGTTCCGACACTTTCGACTGCGATCCACGGTCGTATCGCAGCGAAGCCGCACTCGCCTCATCGCAAAGACTAAGGAACGATGACACCGATAATGCTCCGTTGCTTACTCGTCGTTCTGCTCGTATCGGCGTGTGCACCCAACGCCGCATTCGCGAAGCCGCCCTGCGAATTCGAGAATCTCGGACAGCGCATGATTTCCCCGACCAATCCGAGCGATTGGCGCTGTATGAATCTGCTCGCGAAGGATGGCGACGCGTGGTATCAGTTCTACGTCGGTCTGCAATTGATCGACGGCTTCGACCCGAACGCGGGGCCGAACGGCGCGTACGACGCGAAGAAGAAAGGCAATCCGGAAGGCATCGCGCTGTTGCGCGCGGCGGCGCGCGCCGATCACCGTACCACCAGCGCGAACGCGATGAATAGACTGGGCCAAGTTTACCTATCGGGCGATTACGGCCTACTCGACATCGCATTGGCGTATCAATGGCAATACCTCGCGTCCAAGCAGCCTTTGTTCGAAGACGGATATGTGTTCGACGAGAGGTTCGCAACCGAGCTTTCCGCGGGCGACATGAAACGCTTGCGTTCGAGCGCCGACCGTTTGCTGAAGACGCCGTAATCGAGCGTCGGCGGAATCGCCTTCCGCGGTTCCGCCCTACCCCAACCGATCCAACGCTTCCATCAACTCCGGAGCCAGTGGCGCATGCAGCGCATACGGCACGCGGCCGCCGTCGAGGGCGAATTCCAGCGAGGCGGCGTGCAGGAACAAACGCTTCAGGCCGATTTGTTCGCGCAGCCGTTTGTTGACCGCCGGGTCGCCGTATTTGTCGTCGCCGGCCACCGGATGACCGATGTGCTGCGCATGCACGCGGATCTGATGCGTGCGCCCGGTTTCGATGCGCACTTCGCAATAGGAATGGCCGCCGCGGCGTTCCAGCGCTTTGAAATGGCTGAGCGAGGCTTTGCCCTGGGCGTTGACCTGCACGTGGCGCTCGCCGCCCTGGCGCAGGCCGATATGCAGCGGCGCATCGACGGTCATGGTGCCGTCGGGCATGCGGCCGACGAGCAAGGCCAGATAGCGCTTCTCGATGCCTCGACCCTCGTCCGCGTCGTTTTCCCGCATGAGCGCCTGCACTTCGCTCAGCGCCGAGCGCTTCTTGGCGACGATCAGCAGCCCCGAGGTATCGCGGTCCAGACGGTGAACCAGCTCCAGGGTCTCCCGGGGGCGCAACGCGCGGAGGGTCTCGATCGCCCCGAAACTGATGCCGCTGCCGCCGTGGCTGGCCAATCCGGAGGGCTTGTTGATCGCCAGCAGGCGCGCGTCCTCGAACACGATGCTGGCCGCCATCGCGTCCAGCAGCCCTTTGGGCGGGACGCCCTTCTCGCCCGGCTCGGCGAGGCGGACCGGCGGAATGCGCACTTCGTCGCCGCCTTCCAGTCGGGTGTCGGCCTTGGCGCGACCGCCGTTCACCCGCACCTGCCCGCTGCGCACGATCTTATAAATCAGCGACTTGGGCGCGCCTTTGAGCTGGCCCAGAAGAAAATTATCCAGCCGCTGGCCGGCGCGGTCCTCCGGCACGCGGACGATGCGGACCTGGCCGGAGACGGCCTGAGCCGAGATCGGAGCGGAACGAGAACTGGTTGGCGAATCGGACATGGTCGGTCTTGATCTGTTACACTCGCCGGGCGAGATAAGGATTTGATTTCGCAGGGAGTTGTCGCCGCAGACGGTTCATTCGAAACATCGATGAATTCGTTTGCGAAGACACGAGGGCCGAAAGCCCGCCTCCCCACGCGATATTCGATAACAGTGCGCGACCACCGCCTTCGGGGCGGCCATGTTAGCGGCTTGTCGACGAATCCGGACACCGCCCGACGAGTCAGACGTCGGCGTTGAACATGTCCCGCGCGGTCGCCCGCGCTCGCGCCTCGCGGCGCAGCGATGCGAACGCCGGCCGAAGTAACCGAACAGTTGAAAGAACAAGCGCTCCCGCGGTCCGCCGTGATGTCGTAGCGCTGGAAGACCCCGATCCGCCGCTTCGCGCTTTCCGAAGGATGAGCGCGGCCGGCAGCAAGGCACTATCCAGGCGTAACGTCCATCGGCGTTCCGCGTGCCCGCGATGCGTCACGACGCCTCGCGGAGAAAAGCGCGCGAGGAACGTCATCACCATGAAACGCATGCTGATCAACGCGACGCAGGCGGAAGAACTGCGCGTCGCCATCGTCGACGGCCAAACCCTTTACGACATCGATATCGAGCGTCCGTCGAAGGAACAACGCAAGTCCAACATCTACAAAGGCCGGATCACCCGCCTCGAACCGTCGCTGGAAGCGGCCTTCGTCGAATACGGCGCCGAGCGCCATGGCTTTCTGCCGCTGAAGGAAATCTCGCGCGATTATTTCCAGGCGGGCGTCGATCATCATCGCGCCGGCATCAAGGAATTGCTGCGCGAAGGCCAGGAAGTCGTCGTCCAAGTCGAAAAAGAAGAACGCGGCAACAAGGGTGCGGCGCTGACCACGTTCATTTCGTTGGCCGGCCGCTACATGGTGCTGATGCCGAACTCGCCCACCGCCGGCGGCGTGTCGCGTCGCATCGAAGGCGACGATCGCGCCGCGCTGAAAGCGGCGATGGACGTGCTGGCGATCCCCGACGAAATGGGCGTGATCATCCGTACCGCAGGCGTCGGCCGCGACGCCGAAGAACTGCAGTGGGATTTGGATTATCTGCTCAGCGTGTGGAAGGCGATCGCCGAAGCCGCGCTGAAGAAAACCTCGCCGTTCCTGATCTACCAGGAATCGCGTTTGATCATCCGCGCGCTGCGCGACTACATGCGCGCCGATATCGGCGAAGTGTTGGTCGATACGCCGGAGATGTACGAAGAGGCGAAGGAATTCGTCGAACAGGTGATGCCGCAGAACCTGCGCAAGCTCAAGCATTACGCCGACGACATCCCGCTGTTCAACCGCTTCCAGATCGAATCGCAGATCGAAGGCGCCTACGAGCGATCGGTGCGCCTGCCCTCCGGCGGTTCGCTGGTGATCGATCAGACCGAAGCGCTGACCGCGGTCGACGTGAACTCCTCGCGCGCCACCAAGGGCGGCGACATCGAAGAAACCGCGTTCAACACCAATCTCGAAGCCGCCGACGAAGTGGCGCGGCAGATGCGCCTGCGCGATTTGGGCGGCTTGGTGGTGATCGATTTCATCGACATGACCTCGAACAAGCACCAGCGCGAGGTGGAAAACCGCTTGGCGCAGTCGCTCAAGCACGACCGCGCGCGCGTGCAGCTCGGTCGCATTTCGAAATTCGGGCTGATGGAAATGTCGCGTCAGCGTCTGCGCCCCAGCCTCGGCGAATCCAGCCAGTTGGTGTGCCCGCGCTGCGACGGCCACGGCCGCATGCGCAGCATCGAATCGCTGTCGCTGTCGATCATCCGTCTCGCCGAAGAGCACGCGATGAAGGACAACACCGGGCAAGTGCTGGTGCAGGCGCCGGTGGAGATCGCCAACTATCTGCTCAACGAAAAGCGTCGCGCGCTGAGCGAGATCGAAAAGCGCCACGATGCGCCGATCGTGATCGTCGCCGACGAATCGCTGCACACGCCCCATTACGAAGTCACGCGCCTTCGCGAAAACGAACTGAACGAGGAAACCGCCAAACCGAGCTATCAGCGCGGCACGCCACGCAAGTTGGCGACGATCGCGTTGACGAAGGCCAATCTCAACGTCCCGGTCGCGCCGGCGGTGACCAACGTCAAACCCGCGCGCCCCGCGCCGATGCGCGAAGACCGCGAGGAAGCGCCGCGTCAGGCCGTCGCGCAGCCGGTCTCGCAGCCGGCACAACAACAAGTCTCGCCGCGCGCGCCGCAGCAAGTCGCGCCGACCTTCGCGCAGCCGCAGCAACCGAGCAAACCGCGCGGTTTCATGGGTTGGCTGAAGGGCATTTTCGCCGGCGATCAACCCGCGCCGACGCCTGCACCGCCGAGCGCGCAATCGCGTCCGCAACCGCAGGGCCAACGCGACCGGCAGGATCGTCAAGACCGTAACGATCGTCATCAAGGTCAACGTCGCGATTCGTCGCAGCGCAACGAGCAACGCGGGCCGCAGAAGCAAGGCCAGAACCCGCAGCGCGACGCGCAACGCCAGCAGGACAGGACGCAACAAGACAGGCCTCAACAAGACCGGCCGCAGCAAGAGCGTCAACAGCAGGACCGCCAGCAACGCCGCAACGAGCCGCGCGACGCGCAGCCGCAAAAGCCGCAGAACGGCGGCCAAGCGCAATCGCAGAAACAGCAAGGTCAAAAGCAGCCGCAGCAGCAGCCCGCGCAGAAACAAGCGCAACAGGGCGCACCGCAGCAACCCTCGCAAAAGCCCGCTCAACCGCAAGCGAATGGCGCGCCGCGTCCGCCGCAGCAGGCGACGCAAGGCCGCGCGCAATTCGCGTTGCCCGACGATCCGCCGAAGCCCGCCCTCGGCGCTGCACCGATTACCGACGCCCAAACGCTCGCCGCGACGCCGGACGCAGCCGTGGCCGGTGCCGCAGTCGTGGGTGCTGCCGCAGCCGCATCGACGATCGCAACGCTACCGCAGCCGCAGGCTTATGGCGCCGAGAACGCGATGTCCGCGGCGGCCACTACGAACGCGAACGATGACGACGAGGAAGGCGACGAATTCGCCGACGCCGCGAATGGCGAATCGTCGACGGGCGAAGGCGGTGGACGCCGACGTCGCGGTCGTCGCGGCGGTCGTCGTCGTCGTCGCGGTAACGGCGAAGTCGCGGCGTTAGGCGACGAGAACGGGTTCGAGGGCGATCTGATCCCCGCCCTGGACGAAAGCGCGCCGCTCGACCGTCAGCAACCAGAATTCGACTTCGACGACCTGCCGCCGCCGAACGCGATGCCGTCCGCGCCTGTCGCGCAACCGACGGCCGATGCCTCCGTCGCCACGACGCAGGCTTGGCGCGATGTCGATACCACGACGCGAGTGACGCCGAGCGAGCCGCAGACGGACGCGCCGCGCGCGGACGAAGCGCATCCCGCTGTCGCCGTCGAAACGAACGTCCGCGATACCGACACGACCACGGCGATACGTGCCGAGAGCGGCGTGAACGCCGATGTCGAACCGGTACCGCGCGCCGCCGCGCCGGCCGCGCCGCCGTCTCCACCGATGCCCATGCGGATGCCGCAGATCCCGCAGCCGACTTCGCTGGCGGCCTCGATTTCGGCGACCATCGCCGCGAATGCGCTCGCGCAACAAGCCGCCTCGGCGTTCGCGGCTTCGACCCCGAAACCGCAGGTCGACACCGCGGCAACCGAGGCTTCGCCGCCGGAATCGACAACCGCCGCATCGCTCGCAGATCGGACGGACAGCGTCGATGCGATGGCATCGAACGCGTCGGCAACGCGCGGAACGGAAGCGGTTGCGGTCGAAACGCATGCGGTTGCAACGCACGCTGTCGAAGCGAATGCGGTTGAAGCGATCAGATTCGAAACGCATGCTGTCGAAACGCATGCCGTCGAAACGCATGTTGCCCAAGCGTCCGAGCTCGTCGCAGAAAGCGCGCCGATCGCGGCGTTGCCGGAAGCGCCGACGCCTTTCGTCGATGCGTCTTCGAATTCCGTTGCCGCGACGTCTGTCTTCGATAAGGCACTGATCGAAACGCCCGTCGCCGAAGCAACACCGACGCGCATCGACGCCTTGCCCGACATCGAAATCGCGGCGCCGGTACTCGCCGACGAATTCGCGCACCAGATCGCGGCGCCGCAATACGGCATCGGCCGGCAGTTGTTCGACGAACACAGCGCCTCGCCGACGACGAACGAGGAATCCAACGGCTGACGCGAGGTCGCCGTTGCGCTGGTCGCGAAACCCCGCTTTGCGTCGCAGGACGCATCCGCGGGGTTTCGCATTTCTGGATGTCGCTGTGTTTAGCAGGCTGTTGAAAAACAGCCTGCTAGCGCAGCCAAGGATGGCTGCGACGACGAACCGAGCGCGTAAGCGCTTGATGATTCGCGCTGCGCGCTCACCCTTCGCGGAGCTCAGGGCCAGCTTCGCTGTTCAGCCCGCAAGCGGGCTGTCGTCGGGAGCGAGTCCGGACATGCGCCGGACTCGCGACTTGACTGTGCCGGCAGGAGCCGGCACCAAAAGTAAAGGCTGCCGCAACGCCGGCCGCGAAGCGGCGAGCCGCAAGGATGCGGCGAGTCAAAACGATCAGGATGATCGTTTTTCAACAACCTGTTAGAGCGCCCGACGAAAGCAACGCTCGGCGCGCCCTCTCGCCGCTTACAGCGCGCGCGCCGGGTCGCTCAGACCGTATTGCGAAGACAGCCGCGCCAAGGCGACCACGTCCTCGATGCCGAGTTTCTCGAACAATCGCGATTTGTGGGTATTGACGGTTTTCGCGCTGAGGCTCAGACGTTTCGCGATCTGTTCCTGGCGCATGCCCTGCACCATCAACATCGCCACTTCCAATTCGCGCGGCGAGAGACCATCGAACGGCGAGGTTTCGCCGCCGATGCCCGATAGCGCCAGATGCTGCGCGATGTCGCTGGCCAGATAGCGTTTGCCGCGAGAGACATCGCGCACGGCGCGCAATAGTTCGGCGGCGTCGCCGCCCTTGCCGACGTAACCGGAGGCGCCGGCCTCGATCAGCCGCTTCGGCATCGGGCCGTCCTCCAGCACCGACACCACCACCACCTTGCAACCCGCATCGCTTTTCACCAGGCGCTCGGTGACTTCCAAGCCGCTGATGCCGGGCAAATGCAGATCGCAAAGCACCACATCGGGCTTGAGTTTGCGGATCATCGGCAGCGCGGTTTCGCCGCTGTCGGCCTCGCCGATCACTTCGATATCGGTCTCGGCCGAGAGCATCAGCCGCATGCCGGTGCGCACCAGCGCGTGGTCGTCGAGCAAGAAAACGCGAATGGTCATGTCCTGTCCCCTGAGTCCTGTGAGCCGATACGATCGATGCCTGCGCGGCGTCGAAGCGGGCGATCCGTCGCGCTTGGCGTCCGAACCATGGACAACAGCGTAAAACCGGCTGGGCTCCGTCGCCAGCGGCGAACCCCGCGGCGAGGTGTAGGAAAATTCCTACCCCATCCGGTCGCGCGGTCGCCGATCTCGGCAAGCGGGACGTCGAAAAGCAGCCTGCCAGCGCTGCCGGAGATGGTGA
>JADZBF010000390.1 GCA_020852215.1 Lysobacter sp.
TGATGCCGAAGAATATTTTGATGATCGGCCCCACCGGCGTCGGCAAAACCGAAATCGCGCGCCGTCTCGCCACGCTCGCGAACGCGCCGTTCGTGAAGGTCGAAGCCACGCGTTTCACCGAAGTGGGTTACGTCGGCAAGGACGTCGAACAGATCCTCCGCGACTTGGCCGACACCGCGGTGAAGATGTATCGCGAGCAAGCCAAGACCCGCGTGCGCACGCAGGCCGAAGCGCGCGCCGAGGATCGCATTCTCGATGCGCTATTGCCGCGCCGCCAGCCGACCGGCGGTTTCGGTTTCGGCGCGGACCCCGCGCAGACCGTGCTCGATGTGAACAGCGGCGAGACCCGCGACCCTCAAGCCGAGACCCGCGCGAAACTGCGCAAACAACTGCGCGCGGGCGAATTGGACGAACGCGAGATCGAAATCGAAACGGCGGTCAATGTCGGCGTCGACATCATGGCACCGCCCGGCATGGAGGAGATGAGCCAGCAATTGCGGCAGATGTTCTCCAACATGTCCGGCGGCAAGACCCTCGCGCGCAAACTCAGCATCCGCGCCGCGCGCACGCAGTTGATCGACGAAGAGGCGGCCGCGCTGGTCAACGAAGACGAAATTCGCGAAGCCGCGATCGAAGCCTGCGAGCAGCACGGCATCGTGTTCATCGACGAGATCGACAAGGTCGCCAAGCGCTCCGAAGGCCACGGCGCCGACGTGAGCCGTGAGGGCGTGCAGCGCGATTTGCTGCCGCTGGTGGAAGGCTCCACCGTCAGCACCAAATACGGCGTCGTCAAAACGGACCACATCCTGTTCATCGCCAGCGGCGCGTTTCATCTGGCGAAACCGAGCGATTTGATTCCCGAAATGCAGGGCCGCTTTCCGATTCGGGTCGAACTCGACGCGCTGGGCAAGCAGGATTTCGTCCGCATCCTCACAGAGCCGAAAGCCGCGCTGACCACGCAGTACGTCGAACTGCTCAAGACCGAGGGCGTGGGGCTGCGCTTCGCGCCCGATGCGATCGAGCGCTTGGCCGAGATCGCCGCGACCGTGAACGAGCGTCAGGAGAACATCGGCGCGCGCCGGCTGCATACCGTGCTCGAGCGGCTGCTCGACACCCTGAGCTACGAAGCGCCGGATCGCGGCGGCGCCGAGGTCACGATCGACCGCGCCTACGTCGATGCGCATCTTGGCGACTTGGTTCAGGATCCCGACCTGTCCCGCTACATTCTCTGAGATCAGCGGACGCATGCGCCGCGCGCATGCGGCGCTTTGCGGGGCGGCATACCCGTCGCCCCGCAGCGTGCGCACGCAAACGTTTTCTTGACCGTTCGTCGGCGGCCTTGACCCGATCTGCGAGTCTTTCGCGTTACCTATTCCACGCCACGGAATCGTTCGGCGCGTTCGTCATTCATGGCCGAAACGATGGACGAAACGTCAGCCTCGCCGTTCCGGGCGTATAGTCGATCCGCCCGCCACAAGGACGCACCTCCATGTCGGTCCCCAGGCTTCCCCTCGTGTTCGCAGCGTTCGGCCTCGCGGCCTGCGCGAACACCGCACCACCGTCCGGTTCCACCCAGGAGACACCCGCCATGACCACCGCTTCCGCCGCCGAGCAGACGTTCTCGCCTCGGCTCGACGCAGAACATGCTTTGCTGCGTTTGCTCGACCTGATCCGCGACAGCAAGACCGTCGCCGACATCACCCCCGACCGTCTGCAGAAGACCTTCGGCGTGCCCTTCGCCGAACATTCCGGCCGTCTCGGTTTCGCCGAGCAGCTTTCGCGCGATTGGTGGTCGTCCTATGAGTGGGACCCCACGCGCGCCTACGGCCCGCAATTCGAATTCGCGTTCCGCCCGGCCCAACCGGATGCCTATCCGGCCGCCACCGACGTGTGCGCCGTGGATTTCGATCGCTTCGCCGCCGAGTTGCAGAAGCAAGGCTTCAAGCGCGAAACCTACCGCGCCGAGCACAACCGCGTGATCAACGACCGCTTCGAGCGCGAAGGCTTGACCGTCACGGTCTACACCCGCGGCGAATCGGACGACACGCCGGAAAAAATCACGCACGCCTGCGTGCACATGGTCCACATTCACTGAACCCAACGTCATCGATCCGGAGCGATTGAAACGCGCCGGTCGCAAAGAGGAATGCAACAATGCCATTGACTCGAGAAGCGCAGACGTTGGCCGATAACTTCACCGCGGGCTTGACCGCGGACCAACGCACCAATTTCAACAACTCGCTGCAGAATTCGCCGGCGCTCGTCACCCACATCAACGCGGCGGTCGCCTCCGGCGATCTGCGCGGTTTCTCGCTGCTGCCGGCCGGCACGAATGCCGGCGGGCAATACGATCCCGACGCGCGGACGATGCAACTGCCCGCGACGATCATGACCACGCCCAGCGGCGCGGGCGCGCGATTCGATCCCGGCGAACTCACCTACGTGATGGGCCACGAAATCCAGCATGCGATCAATCGCCCCACGGTCGCGACGGCGCTGACGACGTTCGACGCCGAGGTCAATCGCATCGGCCAAAGCGCCCAGGTCGCGCACGATTACACAGCGCCTCTCGGCGCATTGTTGACCGCCAACCGTAACGACGAAGCGACCGCCAACATCGCCGGTTACAACGCGAACGTCAGCATGCTGCGCAGCGGAAACGGGAACCGCAACCCGACGTTGGAAGAAATCTACCGTTCCAACCCCGGGCGGATGCAGGACGTCATCACCGTCACGGCGGGAAGCCCCAGCACCTATGCGCTTCGCGACGGCTATACGCTCAATGCCGATATGACGATGACGCCCGCAACCGCCAACGCCAGAGGCGTGACGAATACCGAAGCGATGGGCCGCAACTACTACGATATGCCCGGCAGTCGCGCGGGACTCGGCCACAACGCCGACTCCAATTATCAAAACTTGTACGCGGCCAATCCGGTCAGCACCATCGCACGGGTCGAGCTGCTCAACGCCCCGTATCATGCGGCGAACGGAATCACGCCCCAATTGCGCTTGAACATGACCACGCTGGGCATCAACGAGGCGCAGTTGGAACGCAACGGTTTGGATTTCCAGGGCGACGGCACGCGGCAGCGGTTCTACGACACCAGCACCAACCCGCCGCGGCAGGGCAACTTGGATCACACCGCCACCACGCATCGGCATGTGCCGATTACCGCGCCGGACGCGCCGACGCCCGATCGCGCGCAAGCGCCGCAACAATCGGGGCAGCCCAATCACCCCGCGGTGCAACAGGCGATGACCGCGCTCGACCGTTCGCCGAACATTCCTGCCGACGCGTTCGGTCAAGATCGCCTGCGCGTGGCGACCGGCGTGGCGCTGCACGCCGCGACCCAGGACGTACGCCCCGACCACATCGTCTTCAACGACCGCCGCAGCGATCTGATCGCGGTGCAGGGCTCGCTATCCGACCCCACCGCGCGCCTGTCCACACCGCTGCCAGTTGCGCAGGCGATCACGACCGATCTGCCCACCGCGCAGCGGGGCCTCGAAGCCCTGCAACCTACGCAGGGCCAGAACCAAGCGCAACCCGGCCGCGACCTCGCCCCGCAGCAGCAGGATGTCCCGGTGCAGGAAGCGGCGCGACCCGCGCGTTGAGGCGCA
>JADZBF010000391.1 GCA_020852215.1 Lysobacter sp.
ACCTCGGCGATCACCGCGTCGGTCACGCCCTTGGCGCCTACTTGCAACAAGGCTTTCAGACCGTGGGCCTGACCGCGCAGGAAGCGACTTTGGGCGTTGGTGAGCGCGATAGGCATGGGCGAAGCGGGAAGCGGAGTGGCCCGCAGGGTATCATGAGCGACCGCGGCTTCGGCCGACGCGACCCGCCGGTACCGCGCGCATTCGGCCGCGCCACCGCCTCTTTTCCGCCTCGTCTTTCGTATCTCCCCAAGACACCTCCCCGCATGACCCGCAGCAAGAGCAGCCACCGCTGGCTCAAGGAGCATTTCTCCGACCCCTACGTCAAAAAGGCGCAGGCGGAGGGGTTGCGCTCGCGTGCGGCGTACAAGCTGGAAGAATTGGTCGAGCGCGACCGGCTGCTCAAGCCGGGCATGGTGGTGGTGGACCTGGGCGCGGCGCCCGGCGGTTGGTCGCAATGGGTCCGTCAGGCGATGGGCGACAGTGGCCGAGTCTTGGCGCTGGATATTCTGGAGATGCCCGGCTTGGCGGGGGTGGAGTTTCTTCACGGCGACTTCAGGGAGGATGCGGTCCTATCGGCGCTGGAAACCTTGCTCGGCGACCAAGCGGTGGACCTTGTCCTCTCCGACATGGCCCCCAATATGAGCGGGGTGGATGCGGTGGACCAGCCGCGGGCCATGCACTTGGCGGAACTGGCGATGGACTTCGCCGACCGTCACCTGCGGCCCGAGGGCAGTTTCCTCATCAAGCTGTTCCAAGGCGCGGGTTTCGACGACTACGTCCGGGACTTGCGCAAGCGTTACGCCCGAGTCGCCATCCGTAAGCCGGCGGCCTCGAGAAAACGTTCGCCCGAGGTCTACGCGATGGCTCAGGGCAAACGCGCCGTTCCGCTCGCTTGAAGCGATGCGGCCCAGCGGGCGGGGCAAGGCCGAGTTTGCGGGCCGGGCCACAGCAATAGATATCGCGATGCGGTAAGGTCGGCGTTGGTAGCCGTCGTCTCAACGGCCCCGAAAGGGCAGGTCCCGCCGGGGCCGGTAGCGAAAAGGTGAGTGTCTTGGGCAAAAATCTACTGCTGTGGGTCGTCGTCGCCATCGTCCTGATGATGGTGTTCCGGAGCTTCAGCCCCAGCTTGCAGGCCGGGTCGGAAACGCTGACCTACGACGAATTCGTCCGCCAGGTCCGCGACGACCGGGTGGAGAAGGTCGTCATCGAAGAGGACGGCACCACCATCCACGGCGTCCGCAAAGACAAAAGCCGCTTCATCACCTTCACCCCTGGCGATCGCGAACTGGTCAACGACCTGCTGAACCGCAAGGTCGAGATCGTGCAGAGCCCGCCATCCTCCGGTCGCGGCATCCTGCTCAGCCTGCTGTTCAACCTGCTGCCGATCGCGTTGCTGATCGGGGTCTGGTTGTACTTCATGCGGCAAATGCAGCAGGGCGGCAGCAAGGGCGCGATGTCCTTCGGCCGCTCGCGCGCCAAATTGCTCAACGAAGATCAGACCAAAGCCACCTTCGCCGACGTCGCCGGCTGCGACGAAGCGAAAGAGGAAGTGGCCGAGTTGGTCGAGTTCCTGCGCGACCCCGGCAAGTTCCAGAAGCTGGGCGGCAAGATTCCGCGCGGCGTGCTGATGGTCGGCCCGCCGGGCACCGGCAAGACCCTGCTCGCCAAAGCCATCGCCGGCGAAGCGCGGGTGCCGTTCTTCAGCATCTCCGGTTCCGATTTCGTCGAAATGTTCGTCGGCGTCGGCGCCAGCCGCGTGCGCGACATGTTCGAGCAAGCCAAGAAGCACGCGCCCTGCATCATCTTCATCGACGAAATCGACGCGGTCGGTCGCCATCGCGGCGCCGGTCTGGGCGGCGGTCACGACGAACGCGAACAGACCCTCAATCAGTTGCTGGTCGAGATGGACGGTTTCGAAGGCGGCGAAGGCGTGATCGTGATCGCCGCGACCAACCGCCCCGATGTGCTGGATCCGGCGCTGCTGCGTCCGGGCCGTTTCGACCGTCAGGTCATGGTCGGCTTGCCCGACGTGCGTGGCCGCGAGCAAATCCTCAAAGTGCATATGCGCAAAGTGCCTCTGGCCGACGATGTCGAGCCGATGGTGGTCGCGCGGGGCACGCCGGGTTTCTCGGGCGCGGATCTGGCGAATCTGGTCAACGAAGCGGCGCTGTTCGCCGCGCGCGAGAACGGCAAAGAAGTGCGCATGGATCATTTCGATCGCGCGCGCGACAAGATCATCATGGGCACCGAGCGGCGTTCGCTGGCGATGAGCGAATCCGAAAAGACGCTCACCGCCTATCACGAAGCCGGCCACGCCATCGTCGGTCGCGTGGTGCCCGAACACGACCCTGTCTACAAAGTCACGATCATCCCGCGCGATCGCGCGCTGGGCGTGACCGTCTATTTGCCGGAAGGCGACAAGTACAGCATGAACCGCACCGCGATCGAATCGCGCCTGTGCACGCTGTACGGCGGACGCGTCGCGGAGGAACTGATCTTCGGCGCCGACAAAGTGACCACCGGCGCCTCCAACGACATCGAACGCGCGACCAAGATGGCCCGCAACATGGTGACGAAGTGGGGTCTGTCGGACGAACTCGGCCCGATCGCCTACGGCGAAGAGGAAGACGAAGTGTTCCTCGGACGTTCGGTCACCCAGCACAAGAACGTCTCCGACGACACCGCGCGCAAGATCGACGAAGTGGTGCGCGGCATTCTCGACAAAGCCTACGCTCGGACCACGAATATCCTGACCGAGAATATCGACAAACTGCATGCGATGGCGAAGCTGTTGCTGCAATACGAGACCATCGAAGCGCTGCAAATCGACGCGATCATGGAGAACCGCGAACCGCCGCCGCCGGCCAGTTGGACCAGGTCCGGCAAGGACGATGGTTTGCCGCGTCCGCCGGCATCGGCGATCGGCGGACCCGCCGCGCAAGTCTGAGTCGCCCGCGCTTCCGGCGCTTGCTCGACGACACGAAAAAGGCCAGAGTTCCTCTGGCCTTTTTCTTTGCGGCGGATGCCCATGTTCGACATCGTTCCCCAACTCGATTGCGCCGGGCGCGCGCTGAGCCTCGACCGCCCGCGAGTGATGGGCATCGTCAACGTCACGCCCGATTCGTTTTCCGACGGCGGCGAACACGCGACGGTGGACGCCGCGGTCGCGCACGGTTTGCGGCTCGCGGCCGAAGGCGCGGATATCCTCGATATCGGCGGCGAATCCACGCGCCCGGGTGCGCCGGACGTGCCGCT
>JADZBF010000392.1 GCA_020852215.1 Lysobacter sp.
ATAGCCGAAGCGCGCATCACGACGATATCTATCTGATCACGCAGTTGATCGATTTTCCCGATCGCGGGCGACTCGAAGCATTCCTGTCCGCGCTGGAGCACGTGGTTCATCGCCACGACATTCTGCGCACCGGATTCTTCTGGACCGCGCTCAGCGAGCCGGTGCAAGTGGTGCATCGACAGGCGCGTTTTTCCTGCGCAACGCTGACGCGCGACCCTGCGTTCGCGACTGTCGCCGCGCAACTGGCGGCGCAGTTCGACCCCGCTCGCTGTCGTCTGGACCTCTCTCGCGCGCCGCTGTTCCGGTTATGCACGGTCGACGACCCGGATTCTTCCCGGGCGGTCCTGGCGATCGGTTTCCATCATCTGGTGATGGATCACACCACGCTGGATCTCATCCTCGACGAAGCGGCGGCGATCGCCAACGGCAACGCCGCGGAACTGCCGCCATCGGTGCCGTTCCGCGACTACATTTGGCAGGCGCGCATCAACGCCGATCGCCAAGCCCAAACCGAGTTCTTCACTCGCATGCTGGCCGACATCGACCAGCCGACCGCGCCGTTCGGTCTAAGCGAGATGAACGAGACCGCGCGCGGTCTCGATGAGCATCGACGCGATTTGCCGGCCGAACTGTGTCTCGAATTGCGCGAGCGCGCGCGGTCTCTCGGCGTCGGCCCCGCGGCGATGATGCATTTGGCGTGGGCGATGCTGCTCGCGCGCGCGACCGGAATGGATCGCGTCGTTTTCGGTACGGTGCTGTTCGGTCGCATGGACAGTGGACAGAATTCCGATCGCGCGCTCGGGTTGTTCATCAACACGCTGCCGATCAGGATCGACCTCGCCGGTCTCGGCGTCGCCGAAGCGGTCAAACGCACGCAAGCGGCGCTGGCCGAGTTGCTGCAGTACGAGCACACTTCGCTGGCGGCCGCGCAGCGCTGTAGTAGCGTACCCACGGCGACGCCGCTGTTCACGTCGATTTTCAATTACCGCTACAGCGGCACGACCGGAGCCGCCCTGAGCGGCGCGATCCTGCAGGATATCGAAGGCGGCGAACGCACCGACTTCCCGATCGCGCTGTCGGTCGACGATTATGGCGATGCGTTCGGTCTCGTCGCGCAAGTGTTGCGCGAAGTCGGCGCCGAGCGGGTTTGCGATTTCATGCAAACGGCGCTGGTGGGGCTGCTGGATGCGTTGCGCAACGATCCTGCGGCGCGCATCGATGCCATCGATACGCTTCCCCCGGCGGAGCGCGAGCGCATCGTGGTCCGTTGGAACCGGACGGCGCGCGATTATCCCCGCGATCTGTGCGTGCAACAATTATTCGAGCATCAGGTCGCGCGGGCGCCGCAGGCGATCGCACTGATACGCGGCGACGAATCACTTTCGTATGCCGAACTCAACGCACGCTCGAACCGTCTGGCGCATCATCTGATCGCGGCCGGGGTCTCGCCCGGTCGCCGCATCGCGATTTGCGTCGAGCGCAGCGTCGCGATGGTGGTCGCGGTGCTGGCGGCGCTGAAAGCGGGTGCGGCTTACCTGCCGCTCGACCCGACGTACCCGCGCGAACGTCTGGCGTATCAGCTCGGCGATGCGCAGGTCGCGCTGTTGTTGGCCGACGCTATCGGACGCGACGCGCTCGGCGACGCGCTGCGCGCCGATGGCGCGCCGCCGGTTCTCGCGATCGACGACGAAGCGGCATGGAAAGACGAGTCGTCGCGCGATACCGACCCGCGGTCGCTCGGTCTTGATGCCGACGCAGCGGCTTACATGATCTACACCTCGGGTTCGACCGGCCTGCCCAAGGGCACCTTGATCGCGCATCGCAGCGCGGTCAATCTCGCCTGCGCGGAACGCGATCTGCTGGTCATCGACCCGTCGAGCCGCGTCCTGCAATTCGCTTCCTTCGCGTTCGATGCCTGCGTCTGGGAGATGTTCGCGACCTTCTGCGCGGGCGCGACGCTGGTGCTGCCGGCGCCTGGGCTGCGTCTGTTCGAAGGCGGCCTGATTCCGCAGTTGCGCGACGCTGCGGTCAGTCACGCCACTCTGCCACCGGCGCTGTTGAGCACGCTTCCGTTGGAAGAAATGCCCGCGAGTCTGCGCACCGTCATACTCGCGGGCGAAGCGCCGGAAGGCGGCGTCGTCGAGCGCCTGCTCGATGGCCGTCGCGTCATCAATGCCTATGGTCCGACCGAAGCGACGGTCTGCGCGACCATGCAGGACTGCACTCCGGGCGGCAACGCGCGCGGGATCGGCGCGCCGCTGCCCAACACCAGCGTGTACGTGCTCGACGAGCAGCTTCGTCCCGCGCCGATCGGCGTGGTCGGCGAGATCTACATCGGCGGCGCCGGTGTCGCCTGCGGGTATTGGAATCGTCCGGAACTCAACGCCGAGCGCTTCGTCCGAGACCCATACGCCGCCGATGCCGGCGCGCGGATGTACAAGACCGGCGATCTCGGTCGCTGGCTCGCAGACGGCACGATCGAATTTCTCGGCCGCAACGATTTTCAAGTCAAGATCCGCGGTTTTCGTATCGAACTTGGCGAAATCGAAGCGCAATTGCTCGCGTATACAGGGGTGCGCGAAGCGGTCGTGCTGGCGCGCGAGGATCGTGCCGTCGCGAGCGACGGTCGCGCCGACAAGCGCCTCATCGCTTACCTCGTCGCCGATGCCGACTTGGACAACGCTGCGCTCCGGGCGCAACTCGCGCAGGCGCTGCCGGATTACATGGTGCCGGCCGCGTTCGTGCGTCTGGATGCGTTCCCGCTGACGCCGAACGGCAAGTTGGATCGGAAGGCCTTGCCCGCTCCGGAGTCGGATGCCTACGCCACTCGCGCCTACGAGCCGCCGCAGGGCAGGGCGGAGCGCGCCATCGCCGCGATCTGGGAAGAACTGCTGCGGGTCGAGCGCGTCGGCCGTCACGATAACTTCTTCGAACTCGGCGGACATTCGTTGATCGCGGTGACGATGATCGAACGGATGCGCAGGCAGGACATGCAGGGCGATGTTCGCGCGCTGTTCACCACATCGAGCCTGGCCGGGTTCGCCGCTGCGCTGCGCGAAGCGCAAGGGCCGCGATCGGCGCCTGCCAACATGATTCCCGACGGTACGCAGCGAATCGAACCGGGGATG
>JADZBF010000393.1 GCA_020852215.1 Lysobacter sp.
GCAAACGCTCTTAATATCTTGGGTCTATCTGAAACATCGAACACAGAAAAAACCACTTTGCTGAATCGCCCAAAATAAGCGCCATTACGAAGATGCAGCGCAAACGCACCGGCAACGATCTCGGGATCGTTCCGAAACACGCCGCAACCCCATGCGCCGAGCAAGAGTCTGCGATAACCGCAGGCGGCGGCGAGCGCGAGCACGCCTTCCGCGCGACGTTCGAGCGTCGCTGCGATCGCTTCCGTTTCGTAGGGCCGGTTGTCGGCAATGGCGCCTGCGTTCGGTGCGGCGCAGGTGATGAAGCCCGCGAAATGCGGCTTATCGAGCAAGCGACCTTCGTCGTCGCGAAACACCGGGCACGCCGGCGAATGAATCATCGCATCGGAGTACAACAACGACGGCGACGCGCGATGGCGTTCGTAGAATTCCGGCACGCGCCGCAGCGATGCGTAGAGCGCAGAACTGCGCGCGAGCGATTCCTCTTGCGCTTGGCTGCCGCCGAGAAAGCCTCCTCCCGGGTTTTTCGCCGACGCGAAATTCAGCACCGCGACGGGCGCGTCTTCGGCATCGAGCAGACGCCGAAGACCGGCGAGCGTGGTTTCGTTCGCGACCTCGAACGCGGTGGAAGCTCCGACGACCGAATCCGTCAAGCGAGCGTCTTCTCGACGCTGCTCGACCCGAAGGCGTTCGGCGTCTTCCGCGGAATACGAACGCGTGGCGTCGAGACACGCTTCGATCGCCGCCGAGAGATCGTGGCGTTGCCCGCGCTCATCGACGTACGCCCGCGCGTCGAGGATCCGCAACGTCTCCTCGGCGAGCGATGCGCGCTGCGAACGACTCACTTCGACAAGACGTCCGCGCTCAATCGTGGATATAGGTGAACGTCGTCAATTTCTTCTTGCCGCAGCGGCACCAGGTCGCGTACGACGGCCCTTGCCCTTGCACGACTTCGCAATTCTCCATGGCGCGGCATTGATTTTCGGTCATCGCCGTGCCGGCGAAGGGATTGCTGGCGCCGGACGGGCCGAGGAATGTCTCGGTGGGGCTGGCGACCAGACGCGGGTCGTTCACGACCGGATAGCGCGGCTTGGGGGCCGCTGCAGCGGGCGTCGCCGCTTCGGCAGCGACTCCGGCGGCGCCGTCCTGCGCGGCCATCGGCTTGGCTTCGCGCTCGGGCGAAGCGGTGCGGGCTCGGTTCTGAGCGAATCCCACCGCGGCGGACGCGGCGAGGGTCAAGACCACCAATGCGATACGAAGACGCTCGAAGCGATGCGACATGACGCTACCCTCTTCGTTGCGGCACCGAGCGAGGCCGTGCCGACGCCTGTGAAACCGATGCGAAGACCGTCCCTGCGCCGAAGCCCGTGCAGGCTAGCGCGAATCCGCCCGCGCGCGCAGCGATTTCCCGACGCTTATCGCCCGAATCCGCCCAACGGCGCACCGGCCAGCAGATGCAGATGGATCTGGAACACGGTCTGCCCGCCGTTCGCGTTGCAGTTCATGACGATGCGATAGCCGTCCTCGGCGAAGCCTTCGCGCTTCGCGTATTCAGCCGCAGCGTGGGCCAAACGGCCGACGATATGCGCCTGATCTTCGCGCACATCGTTGAGCGTGGCGATGGTCTCTTTCGGCACGAACAACACATGCACCGGCGCCTGCGGCGCGATATCGCGGAACGCGATCAGATGCTCGTCTTCGTAAACGATGGTCGCGGGAATTTCGCGGCGGACGATCTTGTGGAAGATGGTGTCGGACATGGCGGGGCTCCTCTGCGATGGCGCGATTGTATGCCCCGCCCCGCTCGTCGGGCGACTCGGCGTATCGCGCCGGGTCGCGATCGCATTCCGCGCGCATTCCCGCCTCGATGATCCTGTTCGCCGCCGAATCCCGCTTCCTGAGATGGACGGCTTTCCGCCGCCCGACGTTTTCGCCCCGTTCCGATCGATTCGCTCCAGGACATCGAGCGCCCCCGCCCTCGTTCACGACTTCAAGGATCCACCATGACATCGTTCCGTACTTTCGCCGCTCTCGGCTTGCTCGGCCTCGCCGCGCAAGCCCACGCCGCGCCGCCTCCGGGCGCGGCCGCCTCCCCCAACGGCCGCTTCGTTCCCTTCGAAGTCCTGGTCAAATTCGAATCGGAGCCGGCCGCCGCATCGGCCAAAGCCCAATTGCGCGATGCGAAAATGGCGTCGCAACGCAGCGGTTTGACGTTGGTCCGCCTCGATACGCCCACGCCGCGGCTCTACACCGCCGCGCAGATGAAGGACGAAACGCTGGCGCTGCTGCAGCGTCTGCGCGCGCGCGGCGACGTGAAGTATGCGCAGCTCAACTATCTCTTCGAGTTCTCGCACACGCCGAACGACCCGCTGTACCCGCAGCAGTGGCACTACCCGCTGATCTCGCTGCCGGCCGCTTGGGATATCACCCGCGGCAGCAGCGCGGTGCGGATCGCGATCCTCGACAGCGGCCGCAGCGGTCACCCCGAACTCAACGGCAAATGGGGGCCGGTGGAATACAACGCGCCGGCCGTCGGTCAGCCTGCCACCGACAACGGCAGTTGGCGTCACGGCACGCATGTCGCCGGCATCGCCGGCGGTGCGTCGAACAACGGTGTCGGCGGCGCCGGCGTCTGCCACAACTGCCAGTTGCTCAACGCGAAGATCGGCGATACCACGACCGGGATTTCCATCAATTGGATCGTCAACAGCATCCAGTGGGCCACGGACAACGGCGCGCGCGTGATGAACATGAGTTTCGAGTACCCGAGCGCCTGCACGCAGGCGAGTTTTCCGGCGCTGCGGGATGCGATCGCGCGCGCGAACGATCATGGCGTCAGTCTCGTCGCCGCCGCGGGCAACAACACGGTCAATGTCGATAACGTGACGCCGGCATCGTGCCCGGGGGTGATCTCGGTCGCGGCCAGCGATCGCAACAACGCGCTCGCCAGCTACAGCAGCCGCGGCCCGAACCTCGGCATCACCGCGCCCGGCGGCGCGCAGTTCTACGGTGCCGCCATCGGCTGCCCGGCGGACGCGGCCAGCGGCTTCACGCCGACGGATTTCAGCGGCGCGGTCTCGGCGTGGACCACCTCGCCCGCCAGCGGCAACGCGCATTGCTATCGTCACCTGGGCGGCACGTCGATGGCGGCGCCGCACGTCGCCGGCACCATCGGTTTGATGCTGTCGGCGAACGGCGGCCTGCTGCCGGAGCATGTGCGCAATGTCATTCGCGCGACGGCCAGTGCATTGCCGAGCTGCGGCACCAACTGCGGCCCGGGTTTGCTCAACGCCTACGCCGCCGTCAACGCGTCGCTTTCCACGAACACCGGCCCCTGCAGCACGGGCTCGGGCCCGACCAGCAAACTCTGCAACATCAACGCCATCGGGCATTACGTGAACGCCGGCGGCGCGTTGGTGGAATCGGTGTACGCCAGCGGTCATTTGTGGCAATTCGACGCCAACGGCAATCGCGTCGCCGCGACCAAAAGCCTTCGCGCGTTCCCGCGTTACGCCAACGGCCCGTGCGCCTACGCCGCCGCCGGTCAGGAATGCAAGATCGATACTTCGACGGTGCTGAATTACCCGGGCTTCGGTTATCTCGAATCCGTCACCGCTTACGGCCGCTACTGGAATTTCGATAGCAACGGCAACGGCCTCGCCGGTAACGGGTTAACGCTGTCGAGCGTGACGCGCTTCGCCAACGGTCCTTGCCTCTACGCCGGCGGCGGCACCTGCAATTTCGACACGCGCAATCTGATCGTCGCACCCGAGTGGGGCCTGGACGGCTTGTTCGAATCCATCACCGCCTATGGCCGCTACTGGATTTTCGACGGCGCCGGCAATCAGATCAGTAGCGACA
>JADZBF010000394.1 GCA_020852215.1 Lysobacter sp.
CGGCATGTCTACGGGCAGCAAAAGCTCAAGGAACTGAACAGTTTCTATCGCGAAGTGACCACGCTCGAATACGACTGGTATTTGCGGTCGGTGTGAGCCATGTTGTCTAGCCACGAGCTCTCCAAAAATGCACTTTTACTAGAGGAGATCGAACGTCGCGGTGGCGGATATGTTTGGGAAGCTGAAGTTTTCGCGGTCCATTTTATGGATCGCCCCATTCAACAAAACGAAGTCACCCTGTTGACTGGACTCGCTGGGGTACGCGAAATCTACATTGAAGCGAGCGAAATCGGATATGCAGAACTAAGAGCGCTGGCATGCATACCGGGCATCGAGCATCTCGGCATCGCTCGCTGGGAGCCGGTCGACAAGGAGTACGAGGAGCTTTCTGCCTGCTGCAATGGCATTCGATTGATCCCAGATTCCGAATTGTGACTCGACTATCTGCATGACCACGACCTCTTCCTCAGCCCTCTCCTACCCGCCCAGCTGGTACGCCGCCAGCGTCGAGCCTTTGCCGCCTCAACCGGCGCTCGAAGGCGACACCGAGGCCGATATCTGCATTCTCGGCGCAGGCTACACCGGTCTATCGGCCGCGTTGGAATTGGCCGAAGCCGGTTATCGCGTCGTCGTGCTGGAAGCCGAACGCGTCGGCTGGGGCGCTTCTGGTCGCAACGGCGGACAAATTCTGTTCGGTTACGGCTGCGGCGAATCGAAAATCGAAAACCTGCTCGGCCGCGACGACGCGCGCAAGTTGTTCGATTGGTCCTGCGAAGGGATCGATCTGATCCGCGAACGCCGCGAGCGCTACGGCATCGACTGCGATTGGCGCGACGGGCATTGCACCGTGGCGATCAAACCGCGCCATATCGACGAATTGAGCGCGTGGCGCGATGAACTCGCGGCGAAATACGATTATCCGCTCGAGTGGTGGGATCGCGATACTCTGCGCGCGCAGTTGGATTCGCCGCGTTATCTCGGCGGCCTGTACGACCAGCGTTCGGGCCATCTGCATCCCTTGAAGTATGCGTTGGGACTGGCGCACGCGGCGCTGAATGCCGGCGTGTGCATACACGAACGCAGCCGCGTCCTGCGCATGACGCGCGGCGATGCACCGGTTTTGCACACCGCGAACGGCCGCGTGCGCTGCAAGACCGTGATTCTGGCCGGCAATGCGCTGGTGCACGGCGTCGCACCGGAACTCGACCGCAAAATCATGCCGGTCGGCACTTACATCGGCGCGACCGCGCCATTGCCGCCGACCCTGGCGCAATCGTTGATCCGCAACGGCATGGCGGTAGCGGACACCAACTGGGCGCTGGATTATTTCCGCCTCAGCGCGGATGGGCGGTTGCTGTTCGGCGGGCGCGCCAGTTATTCCAATCTCACGCCGCCGAATCTGCGCAGCATCATGCGCCACCGCATGCGCAAGGTGTTTCCGCAGCTCGGCGATCTCGATTTCGAGTATTTGTGGGGCGGCGTGATCGACATCAGCCTCAACCGCGCGCCACATTGGGGCCGAATCGGTCCGAACGTGTATTTCGCGCAGGGTTTTTCGGGCCACGGCGTGGCGGCGACGAATCTGGCCGGCCGCGTGCTCGCCGAAGCGATTCGCGGTCAACACGAGCGTTTGGATGTCTACGAACGCATTCGACATCGCGATTTTCCTGGCGGCCGCTCGCTCCGCACGCCGCTGCTGGTCGCCGCGATGTCGTGGTACAAACTGCGCGACGCGTGGTGGTGAATTCCAGCGAGGGCGGGATCGCGACGATTGTCCGAGTGTTTGAACGCGCGTAAACGTGAATAGCGGCGGGGCGACGTGGCTCGGCGCACAAGCGCGGCATGCGCGAATACGCGCCTGTCGTACGTTCGGCGCACGTATCGCGATGGTGTTGTCGACGACGATCGCGTCGGCCCTCGCCGCATCGCCGGATCCTACGCCGCAACACGATGCGCACGCGCAACACGACGCACAGCGCGAACGCACCGCGCCCGAGCCATCGTCATCGCACGAGGCGCATGCCGGTCACGATGCGATGAACGACCGCACGAATGCCCCGCAAATGGATGCGAACGCTGCGCCACCGACCGATTCCCCAAACACGCCGATCACACCGGTCACGCCAATTCCCGAACTCACCGATGCCGACCGCGCGGAGGCTTTTCCCGCGCTCGTCGCCGAACACGCGCATGGCGACCGCATCGTCGCGATGCTGGTGGTGGACCGGCTCGAATCCTGGACGGACGATGGCGAACCCGGCCAACACTCGTCGCTGCAAGGCTGGGTCGGCGGCGATCTGCAGCGCGTCTGGCTGCGCAGCGAGGGCGAGCGCGAAGACGGCCGGCTGGCGTCGGGCGATATCGAAGCGCTGTACGGGCGCAGCGTCGCACCCTGGTGGGATCTCGTCGCGGGCGTGCGCCACGACATCGGCCCCGGCGCCCGACGCGATTGGGCCGCGCTCGGCGTGCAGGGCCTGGCGCCCTACAAATTCGCGGTCGAAGCCACGGCCCATCTCGGCGAAAACGGCCGCACCGCGGCGCGATTCGAGACCGAATACGACATGCTGCTGACCAATCGCCTGATTCTGCAGCCGGTCGTCGAGGTCGAATGGCGCGACCGCCGCGACGTCGGCGCCGATACCGGGGCCGGGCTCTACAAGTTCGAAGCCGGCCTGCGCCTGCGCTACGAAATCGTCCGCCGCTTCGCGCCCTACATCGGCGTCGTCCACGAACACCGCGAACATGCCGACGGCTCCGACAGCCGCGAAACCCGCGTGGTCGATCGAGGGCCCTCCTCCCTCGCGAACGCATCGGGCTCGGCGTCCTCAGGGGGTTACGAAAGGGGGTACGAACCTCGATCCCGATGCTTGACGCACTGCGGAACGGCCACTACACTTTCGCGCTTCCAGCAGTGGGGCCATAGCTCAGCTGGGAGAGCGCCTGCATGGCATGCAGGAGGTCGCCGGTTCGATCCCGGCTGGCTCCACCAACTTGCGAATCACCTGGGCCGATTCGTCAGTTCGACAGTTTCACGACGTCCCCATCGTCTAGAGGCCTAGGACATTACCCTTTCACGGTAGCGACCGGGGTTCGAATCCCCGTGGGGACGCCATCTCTGCAAACGACGAAGCCCGCGCAAGCGGGCTTCGTCGTTTTCGTGCGTATCGAATTCGTAGGATCGCGTCGATCACAACCGATGCGTCGGAACGTTTGCCGCCGCCGCGATCAGCGATCGTCCAACGCCAGCGAGTCGTCGATGCGATCGTTCTGCACATCGTTGGTTTTGCACGCCGCATCGATCGCCTCGCGTTCGGCGCCGGCCAACGGCCCGCGATACGCGAGACTGCCGATACCGTGTCCGCGTTCGCTCAGATAGTGCAGCCACTTGCCCAGAAACGTGTTCATGCGCAGGCGGTGGTCGAGAATGCGCGCGGGCGGCGGATACAGGCCGATCGCGTCCTGCCAGCGACGGCCGACGTAGCAATGCGTCGCTTCGACTTGCCGGGTGTCGCTGTAGTGGCGCAAATACGCCGATGGGTCGGGCTCGCCGGTCACGGGGTCGATCAGGGCGTAGCTAAGCCGCAGCTCGACGGTGTAGGCGTGCCGCGCCAGCACGTCGAGACGCAGATCGAGGCAATCGCCTACCGACGATGTGTAGACGCCCTCGTTCAAATCCTCCGGCCGGAACACGCGCGACAGCAGTGCGTGATTCTCGGCGTACAGCCCCATCAACCACGCGAAACGGTTGAGTTTGGGCGTGCTGCGCGGGCGGGCGATCGCATACGACATGGTCCGATCCTACACGGTCGTTTTCGGTAAGACGAGCCTGTCCGACAGCATTGACGAATCGCGAAAACACGCCGAAGATGCGGGGGTGTCGTGCCTGACTTTCGCTCGACTTCCGTCGGTATTTCGCTGAATTCTTCGCCGCCCTCGCCCGCTTCGTCGCGACGCGGCTTCGACGTCTCCCGCCTCAGTACATTTCGCGCTGAATGCCCAGCGTGGTCATCACTTTGCTCGCGATTTCCTCGATTGAGGTATGCGTGGTGCTGAGCGTGGGAATGCGCTCGGCGCGCAGCATCGCCTCGGCCGCGGCGACTTCCCGTTTGCACGTCTCCAACTGGGCATAGCGCGAGTTGGCGCGGCGCTCTTGCCGAATCTGCTGCAGGCGGCCCGGGTCGATGGTCAGACCGAACAATTTGGCGCGGTAAGGACGCAGCCGCGGCGGCAGGCGGTCGTGTTCCAGGTCTTCGTCGGTCAGCGGGTAGTTCGCCGCTTTCACGCCGTGGTGCAGGGCCAGATAGATGCAGGTCGGGGTTTTGCCCGCCCGCGACACCGCCACCAGGATCACGTCGGCCTCGTCGTAATTGGTCGCGATGCCGTCGTCGTGGGTCAAAGCGAAGTTCATCGCGTTGATGCGGCGATGGTAGGTGTCGAAATCGACCAAACCGTGCGCGTGCCCTACCCGCGGCTGGCGCTGCGCGCCCAGTTCGCGCTCCAGCGGCTCGATGAACGGGGCGAAGACATCCAGCATCAGGGCACCGCTCTCGGCCAGTCGCGCGGTGAGATTGGCGTCGACGCAGGAATTGACGACGATCGGACGCTGCCCGCAGGCCTCGCCCGCGTCGCGGATCCGCGACGCTGCCTCCTCGGCCTTCTCCAGCGTGTCCACGAACGAGAGGCGATCGGTCTTGAACGCGGTGCCGGAAAACTGCGTCAACAGGCTGTGGCCGATGGTTTCGGCGGTGATGCCGGTGCCGTCGGAGACGTAAAACACGGGGCGGATCGGTGCGATGTCGGACATTCGTCGAAAGGGCGCTGGGAGAGGGCGTGAGCTTGTTAAAATACCGCCTTTCCGCGGCGCCGTACCGCCCCCTCCGGAGCCCCTCCGCTTTGAACGCGACCTCGAACGACAACATCCTCTGGCTGCACGCCCTGAGGCTCTCCGACCTCGCCCGCGTGGGCGGGAAGAACTCCTCCCTCGGCGAAATGATCGGCCATCTGGCCGGCCTGGGGGTGTCGGTGCCCGGCGGTTTCGCCACCACCGCCGAAGCGTTCAAGACCTTCATCGCCCACAACACGCTGCATCAGCGCATCTACGACAAGCTGGCGACGCTGGATGTGGACGATGTGCCCGCCCTCACCGCCGCCGGCGGCGAGATTCGCGGTTGGGTGATCGACGCCCCGCTGCAGCCTGAGTTGGATCGCGATATCCGTACCGCCTACGCGCAGCTTTGCGCAGAGAACGGCGGTGGCGCGGCTTCACAACAGGCGGCCTCACAACAGGATGTCGCCGTCGCGGTGCGCTCGTCCGCGACCGCCGAAGACCTGCCCGACGCTTCGTTCGCCGGTCAGCAGGAAACCTTCCTCAATGTGACCGGCGCCGACGATGTGGTGCGCA
>JADZBF010000395.1 GCA_020852215.1 Lysobacter sp.
ATGTCCCGGAAGTGGACCCGCTCAAGCGCCCGCTGACCCGCATTTTCACGGCCTTCGGCGCCGGATTGGCCCCGATTCTGTAGAAACCCGTTCGATATGTACCGTTCGCGAGGCGTTTTGGCCTCGAATTCGCGCCCTCGGCGGCGTTTAAACCCAATTTAGACGACCGTTCGTCGGCTCGAAGCGAAGCCGTTTTTGGTTAAATCCATAAAAATCAATTAGTTGCGAATGTGATTCCGGTGGGGTGACTTCATGCATATGTGTTTCGGTATTTAGGTGTTGTACTTTACCAACACACCAAGTCACCAAGTCACTAACACTTCCGGAGCCCACCATGAAGACCACGACCGACACCACCCCGACCCCCGTCTCGCAGGCCTTGATCGACATCGTCGCCAACGCCCGTCTCGCCCGCCGCGAACGCGACTTCGGCATCGGCTACGGCCGCAGCAGCGGCTACGGCCTGGATCGCCGCTACACCAGCGACTGGGGCGCCCCGCGCTTCCGCTGCTGCTGAATCGCACGCCGCCGCTGAAATTCGCCGTCTTCGCCCCCATCTATCGCGAAAGAAATCGTCCAGCACTTCATCGTTGAGAACCCGGAGTACCCCATGAACACCGAATCCACCCTGTCCCCGACCGTCGCCGAAGCGCACAGCGTCGAAGTCCGCGCCGATAACGTCGTCGCGCTGGCCAGCCATGAGCGTTACCGCAGTCGCGAAGTCGGCGTCGGTTATGGCCGCAGCAGCGGCTACGGCCTGGACCGTCGCTACACCAGCGACTGGGGCCCCGAGCGCTTCCGCTGCGCCTGAACCTCGCGCGCCGGCCGCTTCCTCCCCCGTTCGATCGGCGCCGAACCCCGCTTCACGCTCTCCCCCAAGCCTCGTTTCATTGATTAAAACGTCCTCCCCCGGCCCGGTGCCGACGCGATGCGCTCTCTCCCGCATCATGTCGCGCCGGGCTTCTTTTTGGGCCGATCCGGTATCCTGACGGGATGACGTCCCGCCCCACGCCGCCCCTTTTTCGCGGCCACGCCTCCCCCGACACCCTCACTGCGCTCTCCCGCGGTACCGCGATGGAGACGCTGGGCATCGTCTTCACCGAGGTCGGCGCCGATTTTGTCCGCGCCACCATGCCGGTCGATGCCCGCACCCGCCAGCCCTACGGCCTGTTGCACGGCGGCGCGTCGGTGCTGTTGGCCGAAACCCTTGGCAGTTCCGCCGGCAATCTGTGCGTCGGCCCGGGCGAAATGTGCGTGGGGATCGAAATCAACGCGAACCACTTGGCCGCCGTCCGCGAGGGCATGGTCGTCGGCACCGCGCGGCCGCTGCACGTCGGCCGGCGTACTCAGGTCTGGGAGATCCGCATTGAGGACCCGCTCGGCCGGCTGTACTGCGTGTCGCGGTTGACGCTGGCCGTCGTGCCCCGTCGCGATGCGTAAGTGCGTCCGGTTCAGCGACGCCGCGGCGGCCGCAAGACTCGGCGTGCGGGGCGCTCCATGCGGGGCATCCGATGCCGGGCTCTAATTCGCTTCGGTATGGTGGCGGCATGACCCGGTCCGTCCCCACCTCCCGCGCCATGCGGGCGTTGCGCTATGCCTATCGCCTGCCGATGCTGGCGTGGCATATCGCGGTGCACCTGCCGATCACGCTGTTGCTGATGTCGCCGCCCTTCGGCGGTCTGCGCGTGGGCGGCGAGCCGCTGAAGCACCGCATGGTGCGTTGGTGGCAGGGCGGCTTGATGCGGGTCTTCGGGTTTCGCATGCGCCGGATCGGGACGCCGCTCTCGGGCCCGGTGATGTTCGTGGCCAATCACGTGAGTTGGATCGACATCGTCGCGCTGCATGCCCAGCGGATGATGGGCTTCGTCGCCAAGCGCGAAATCGCAGGCTGGCCGCTGGTCGGTTGGTTGGCGACGATGGGCGAAACCATCTACCACCAACGCGGCAATCAGGAATCGCTCGGTGGCGTGCTGCACGAAATGCTCGCGCGTTTGCGCGCCGGCCGCGCGGTCGCGGTGTTTCCCGAGGGGCGCACGCGCAGCGGCGAGGACATCGGCCCGTTCCACGCGCGCATTTTTCTGGCGGCGGTGGAAGCCGACGTGCCGGTGCAGCCGGTGGCGTTGCGTTACGGCTCGCGCGGCGATGCGCAGACGGTGGTCGCGTTCGGCCCCGACGAGAATTTCTTCCAGAATTTCTGGCGCCTGCTCGGCGAACCGGCGCGCACGGGCGAAGCGATCTTTCTCGATCCAATTTTGCCCGGCGACAGCGACGGCCGCCGCAAAATCGCGGAAACCGCGCGGACGCGGATCGTGGATGCGATGGACGGCGAGTGATCCTGTTTTGCCATCCCCAGCGCAGCGAAGGATGTGTTTTGCGCATTGAGGGATGGCGATGCGAAAAAACGGAGGTTCATGCCCGCCGACCGTCTTCGGTACGTCGCGCGTCGATGTTCGCGATCGAAAGCAGGCACCTCGCTATGCTCAGGACGACAATTCGGGTTCGAAGCACAGAATGATCTCCGCCTCCCCCTACCATCCACCGTTCTGGCTGCGCAGCCCGCATATGCAATCGGCGCTGGGCACCAGCCCGATGCGGCGCGCGCGCGGTGCGTGGTTGCTGCGGCGGAGCGGGGCGGTGTCGACGGCGTATGAAATCGACGGCGGCGAGGGTATCCGTCTGCATGGCATGCACAGCCGCGTGCCGGGGCGCGAAACGCGCGGGTTGGCGCTGCTGTTGCACGGTTGGGAAGGCAGCATCGAATCGAGCTATATGCGTTTGACCGCGGCGCGTTTGCTGGAAGCGGGATTCGAGGTGTTCCGGCTGAATTTCCGCGACCACGGCGAAACCCATCATCTCAACGAGGCCTTGTTCCACTCCAACCGCATCGACGAGGTGGTGAACGCCGCGATCGATGTGGAGCGCCGCTTCGCGCAGGGCCGGCCGATGGTGGTGGCGGGGTATTCGCTCGGCGGCAATTTCGCGTTGCGCGTCGCGCTGCGCGCGCCGGACGCCGGTTTGCCCTTGGCGCGCGTCGCGGCGGTGTGCCCGGTGCTCGACCCGGCGGCGACCATCGTCGAAATGGAGCGCGGCCTGCCGCTTTACATGCGCTATTTCGAAGAAAGCTGGCGCGCATCGCTGCGCCGCAAGCGCGCCGCGTTTCCCGAACGCTACGACTTCGACGACCGCATCCTGCAACTGCGGATGCGCGACCTGACCCGTTGGCTGGTCGAGCGGCATACCGATTTCGACAGCATCGACGATTACATCGACGGCTATGCGGTGGCGGGGGATCGCTTGGCGGCGTTGACGGTGCCGGCGGATATCCTGACCGCTGAGGACGACCCGGTGATTCCGGTCGCGGAATTCGGCGCGCTGCGTCTCGCGCCCGAGACGCGGGTGGAGATCGCCCGTTGGGGCGGACATTGCGGCTTCGTCGAGTCGCTCTCGCTCGACGGTTATGCCGAGCGCTGGGCGACCGCGCGTTTGTCGGCGGCGTTGGCGCCGGGCTGACCAACGTTGTTGAAAAACGCACATCCGGTGCGTTTTTCAAGTCGCGTGTCCGGCACAGGTCCGGACGCGCTCCCGACGAATCAATCGCTGACGCGCTTGCTTCGCCGCCGCCGCCATCCCGGGCGGCGTTAGCAGGCTGTTTTCAACAGCCTGCTAAGGCATCGGGCGGCCTGAGCCGCGCGCTTGACGACGCGGGCAGCCGCAGAAACCTTGCGCTCGCACAAGGGTGGCACAGGGTCGGACGGTACAATGCCCGGCCCCGGGCTATCGCCCCGCCGTCTCTCGGTCCCATGCACGCACGAATTCTCGACGCCCTGCGTCGCGGCGCCCACGCCGAAGCCCTCTCGCTGGCCCGCCTCGCGGTCGCCGAAACCCCACAGGACGCGCAGGCCCATGCCTTGTTGGCGCATGCCGCGCGCGCCAACGGCGACGCTGCCACAGCCTCCAGCGCCATTTCGCGGGCGGTGCTGCTGGCGCCCGACGACGCCGGCCTGCATTTCCAGCGCGCCGGGTTCCTGCTCGGCGAACACAAGCTCAACGAAGCGCAGGCGGCGCTGGGCCGCACGCTCGATCTCGATCCCAACCGCTTCGACGCCTATATCGCGCAGGCGCAGATCGCGGTCGGTCGCGGCGATTACGACGAGGCCGAGCGCCTGCAGCGCATGGCCGCGCGCGTCGCCCCGGATCACCCGTGGACGAAAACCATCGCCGGTATCGTCGCCTCGTTCCGCGGCGACGGCGCGCGCGCGCAAACCCTGCTGAC
>JADZBF010000396.1 GCA_020852215.1 Lysobacter sp.
GGCAATTGAACGCCGACGATCTGCCCACCGCCGAAACCAAACTCGCGCTGTTGCAACTGGCGATCGAGCGACTGACCGAAGCCGGCTACGTCTACATCGGCATGGATCATTTCGCGCTGCCCGACGACGAATTGGCGTTGGCGCAGCAACGCGGCAGCCTGCACCGGAATTTCATGGGCTACACCACCCACGCCGACAGCGACTTGATCGGTTTGGGCGTCAGCGCCATCGCGCATATCGGCAACACGTTCAGCCAAAACCCGCGCGATTTGGTCGGTTGGCAGAGCGCGTTGGACGAAGGCCGGCTGCCGGTGTTCCGCGGCATGCGCATGTCCGAAGACGACCGTCTGCGCGCCGATCTCATCCAACAACTGATGTGTCAGGCGGAAATTCCGATCGCGGCCCTCGAACGCCGTTACGGCATCGATTTCGACGCCTATTTCGCCGACGATCTGGAACGGATGCGGCCTCTACAGGACGACGGTTTGGTGTTCAAGGCCCGCGAACGCATCCTGGTGACCGCCCGCGGCCGCATGTTATTGCGTAATATCGCGATGTGTTTCGACCGCTACCTCCACCGCCCGAGCGAGACGCCGCGGTTCTCGCGTGCGATCTGATTCCCATCCCGAGGGTGGGTGTGCCGCGGCCGGGTCCGAGATACCCGGCATGAACCGTCCGCTGTTCCCCAAACAAGATGTCCTCACCCTCTCGGACGACGGCGACGAGTTGCGCTTCTGCACCACCTGCGCGTTCTCGCAGGCATGCTTGTCCGAAGGCATGAACAAAGCCGCGCTGATGGATCTGCACGTCTTGGTCGAGCACATCGGCCCCTTCCACGCCGGCGATTACGTGTTCCGCGAAGGCGACCCCTTCGAAGCGATCGCTGCGGTGCGCGCGGGAACGGTCAAGACCTTCGTAGTCGATCGCGACGGCAACGAGCATGTGCTCGGGTTTCATCTGCCCGGCGAAGTGATCGGCCTCAACGCGATCGACGGCGACAGCTATCCCTGCAACGCCGTCGCACTCGACACCGTGATGCTGTGTCGATTCTCCTTCCCGAAAATGGCGGTGCTCGCCGGGCGCGTGCCGGGTCTGCAGGCGCAGTTGTTCCGCCTGCTCAGCCGCGATATCGGCCGCGCCGCGTTACTCGCGGGCGACTGGTCGGCGGATCAGCGCATGGCCGCGTTCCTGATCGCGTTTTCGCGCAGGCTGTCCGAGCGCGGTTTCTCGCCGCGTCGTTTCCAACTCACGATGGCGCGCACCGACATCGCCAACTACCTGCGCCTCGCGCCGGAAACCGTAAGCCGCGTCCTGCGGCGTTTCGATGAGGAAGGCTTGCTGCGCGTGGACCGTCGCGACGTCGAACTGCTCGATCGCGATGCGTTGACGGCGCTGGCCGCGCCCGTGTTGCGCGAATAACGCGTTCGTTCGCCGCGTCGATGCGGCTTGACCTGCGTCATCGACCCGCGATAGGCCCGAAGCGGACCATGCCCGCGTCCATTCGCGGAGCATGCTCATGTCCACCACACGCAGACTTTGGTCCGGCCTCGCGGCCCTGCTGATCGTCGGTTTCGGAACGCTGCTATGGATGGGCGGCGAAATCTATCGTCAGGCGCCGCCGATGCCCGAGGCGGTGGTCGCTAGCGACGGTCGCGTCGTCTTCGCGCGCGAAGACATCGAACGCGGCCGTCAGGTCTGGCAAAGCATCGGCGGCCAGCAATTGGGCTCGATTTGGGGCCATGGTGCCTTGGTCGCGCCCGATTGGAGCGCCGACGAGCTGCATCGGGAAGCGATGGCATGGTTGGATCTCCGCGCGCGCGCCGTCGCCGGAACGGCGTACGCCGAACTCGGCGAAGGCGACCGCGCGAAACTGGAAGTCGAATTGCGCCCGTTGCTGCGCGCGAATACCTACGACGCGAAGACCGGTCGCATCGTCGTCGGCGACGAACGCGCGCAGGCGATCGCGCAGATCGTCGCGCATTACGACAGCCTGTTCTCGAACGACCCGACCACGCAAGCGCTGCGCGAAACCTATGCGATGCGCGAGAACACCGTGCCCGACGCGGAGCATCGCCGCGCGCTCGCGGCGTTCTTCTGGTGGACCGGCTGGGCCGCAGTCACCGAGCGCCCGAATGCGAAGGTCAGCTATACCCAGAACTGGCCGTACGATCCGATGGTCGGTAATACGCCGCCCCCGTCGACGTTGATATGGACGGTCTTCAGCGTATTGTTCATGATCGCCGGCATCGGCCTGCTCGCGTGGCATTACGCGGTCTGGCATGGTCGCGAAGAACCAACGATTCCGCCGGCGACCGATCCGTTGGCGGCGTTGGTGCCGACGCCGTCGATGCGCGCCACCGCGAAATATTTCTGGGTGGTGATCGCGTTGTTTCTGGTGCAGATTCTGCTCGGCGCCATCACCGCGCATTATCAGGTGGAAGGTCAGCAGGCTTACGGCATCGCGCTCTCCGAATTCCTGCCGTATTCGCTGTCGCGCAGTTGGCATACGCAATTGGCGGTGCTGTGGATCGCGGTGGCGTGGCTAGGGACCGGGCTTTACATCGGTCCGGCGGTGTCCGGGCAGGAGCCGAAATTCCAGCGCTTGGGCGTCAATGCGCTGTTCGTGTGCCTGCTGATCATCGTCGTCGGCGCCTTCTCCGGGCAGTGGTTGGCGGTGATGCAGAAACTCGGCCTGGCCAATAACTTCTGGTTCGGCCATCAAGGCTGGGAATACACCGATATCGGCCGATTCTGGCAGTGGTTCCTGTTCATCGGTCTGTTGTTGTGGCTGTTCTTGGTGGGGCGCGCGTTGAAACCCGCGCTGCGGCGTAACGACGACACCTCGTCGATCGTCGGCCTGCTGTTCCTCTCGACGGTCGCGATCGGGTTGTTGTTCGGCGCCGGCTTGATGTGGAAAGAGCACACGCATATTTCGGTGGTCGAATACTGGCGCTGGTGGGTGGTCCCTCTGTGGGTCGAGGGTTTCTTCGAGGTGTTCGCGGCGGCGGTGATCAGCTTCCTGTTCGTGAAGCTCGGTTTGATCCGCGGTCGCACCGCGACGGTGAATGTGCTGTTCGCGACCATCGTGTTCATGGCCGGCGGCATTCTCGGTACCTTCCACCATCTGTACTTCGCCGGCACCACCACCGCGGTGATCGCCTTGGGCGCCAGCTTCTCGGCGCTGGAAGTGGTGCCGTTGGCGTTGATCGGTCTGGAAGCCTACGACACCTATCGGCACAGCAAGGCCACGCCATGGATGCAGCGGTATCGTTGGCCGGTACTGTTCTTCCTCGCGGTGAGTTTCTGGAACCTCGTCGGCGCGGGATTATTCGGTTTCCTGATCAACACCCCGCTCGCGCTGTACTACATGCAGGGCCTGAATCTGACGCCGCTGCACGGCCACACCGCGTTGTTCGGCGTCTATGGCATGCTCGGAATCGGTTTGATGTTGTTCTGCATGCGCGGCCTGAAGTCGAACGCGGTATGGAACGAGCGCATGCTCTCCGCCTCGTTCTGGACCTTGAACGTCGGGCTCGCGTTGATGGCCTTGCTCACCTTGCTGCCGATGGGCTTGCTGCAACTGCAAGCGGCGCTGGAGAACGGCTACTGGTACGCGCGTTCGGCGGAGTTCATGGGCCAACCGATCTTCGACTTGCTGGTGTGGCTGCGCGTGCCGGGCGATACGATCTTCAGCGTCGGCGCGCTGTTGGTCGCGGTGTTCGTGTTCCGGCTGTGGATCGCGCCAAAGAACGCGGCGAATCCGACCGAGGCATCGCCGGTCGAGTCCTGATCGCTGCAGAACGTCAATTCCGGGGTCTATCTTCCGCGAACGTTGATTCGGCGCCCTCTTTTCGGAGAGGGCGCCGCGCGTCGGATGCCATGCTCGCTTTCTATCCCTACATCAAGTCGGTCCACCTATGGTGCGTGGCGCTCAGCGGCTTGCTGTTCGCGATGCGCGGCATCGGCGTGCTGCTCGGTGCGCGCTGGCCGATGCGGTTGCCTGTGCGCTTGCTCAGCTACACCATCGACACCGCACTGCTGACGGCGGCGCTGATGCTGGTGGTCGCGTTGCCCAGCGGCCTGTTCGCCAACGGTTGGTTGGCCGCGAAATTGGGCTTGCTCGTGGTCTACGTCGTGCTCGGCAGTTTCGCGCTGAAGCGCGCGGCGACGCGAAAGGCGCGTGTAGCGTGTTTCGCTGCGGCGGTCATGGTCTTCCTGCTGATGGTGAGCATCGCGCGCACGCACGACCCGCTGGGCGCCTTACGGGTCGTGTTCGGCTAGCCTGCGGCGACAGCGCGTCGCCGCAGGCGCGCCGCTATCGCTTTTCGTATGCGAACCAACGAAAGACCCGCGGAATTCCGCGGGTCTCATCGTATAACGCACGTCTCGAAGCCGCGCGATGCGCACAAACACCTTCGCTCACCGTATCAGCGGCGCGCTGCCTTTCCATTCCACTTGCAGCCAGAGCTTGCGCGTATCGCGCGCGAAATCGTCGGCGCGATAGTCGGCGTATTTGAACATGCCGGCCCAACCTTTCCGCAGCGGGCGCGAGATCGATAGATTCGCTTCGCGACCGTAGCGGTCGATGCCGGCGAACGGCGTATCCGCGCGGTAATCGTGATACGCCGCGACCCACGCGTATTTGCCCGCCTTGCCGCCGACGCTGGCGTAGGCGTCTTCGATCCCGCCGGCCGGCGTGACCAGGAATTTGTCGGCCCAGCCGTTGAATGCGTGCAGCGTCGCCAGCGGCGTCTGCAACGCGTGCCGGCCGTCGCCGCCGAGATGCTCCCAGCCCAGTTTGTAGGCGATGCCGTGCGCCTGCAGCGAGGGTTCGAGCAGCCAGTAACGATGCGAGAAATCGCGTGGATTGTCGGCGTAATCGCGTTGCTCAGCGGCTTCGGCACTCCAGCTCCAGGTCAGATCGCTGCGCGCCAGCGTGCCGGTCCAGCGCACGCCGTAGGTCGCAGAGGACGCGGCGGCGAGATCGCGGTCGTCGTGAAGATAGGCGTAGCCGGTCCATTGCTGTTTGCCGTGCTTGAACGCGGCGTTGAGCAGATGCGTGGACAGGTCGCGTTCGCGCGCGAGCGGATCGCGCGCGTCGTCGCCGGAGACCCGATGCGCGCGATCCAGCCAGGCGTAGCGCAACGTCCACGCGGCCCCCGGTTTGACTTCGATCGCGGCCGCGTCGAAGGTCTGTTCGTTTTGGCGCCAACCGACGTTACCGATCCAACGCTGGTTGTCGAACATGAGCCGCTGACGGCCGACGGTCGCGCCGACCTGCGGATTTTTCCAACCGACCCAGGCTTGATTCCACTCCATGCCTTCCGGGTCGATGACGGCGGGATACTTCGTTTCCCCGTTCGCGCCGCTGTTGTAGCCGTCGCCGGTATCGGCGATCCCTTCGGCTTCGAGCAAGGCGCTCCAACCGCCGCCGAATTCGGCGCGAAGCCCCGCGCGAAGGCGTAACGTCGCGGCGTCCGCGGTGGGCGAAAACGCGCCGTCGGCGACGCGTTCGTGCCGCGCGCGCAGATCCCACTCGAAGCTCAGGGGCGGCGGCGGGTCCGCGGCGAAGGCGGGGTGATGTACGGAAACGTAGGCAAGCGCGCAGGCGAGCGCGAGCGGTGCGATGCGGTAGCGCATAAGCGTTCTTCCTCTGAGTGAAAATCACGACTCAGGATCGGTCCGATCGGCGGCGCCGAGCGATGACCGAGGTCAAGTCCTTCCTTGTTCGACGGATCGCCGTCGCCGATCGCTTCGACCGTCGCGAAATTTCGCGAATGGAGGAAAGTGGCGAAAGCTGTACGGCTATCGTGCCGGTCGCGAGGATAAAACGGCGCGATCCCCGCTCGGTGAGAAGCGCGTCAGGCTTTCGACAAATGGGCGACTGCCGCCGTCGCCGCGTCGCGGTCGTTGTCGTCGAACGGGACGATCGTGGTTTCGAGTACGGTGCCGGGGTCGAGACAGCGAGCGTTGACGCTGTAGCCGTCGGGATGGCTGCGCGGCACGTAGAAGGCTTTGATGCCGCAGTGTCTGCAGAATAGATGTCGCGCGGTGCCGGTGTTGAAGCGATATTCGGTCAGCGCGTCGGCGCCTTGCGTTAAACGAAAACGCGACGCCGGCACGATCAAGTGCTGAAACCCGGTCATTCGGCACATCGAGCAATTGCAATCCAAGACATCGATTTGCGGCGACGCATCGACTTCGAAACGCACGCGCCCGCAGTGACAGCCGCCGCGATGGGTCGTGGTCGCGAGATTCTCGGCGCTCATTCTTGGTGGTAAGGCGATTGAGTGATTTCGATGACAGTGGTTTCTTCGGGTAGAACGAATTCCATGTAACCGGCGTGTTCGGAGAACACGGCAGCCACACTTTGTTCGCGGCGGAAAACCACGAATGCGAAAGGGATTTGAACGACCATGCCGCCCGGGTATCGAATTTCGATTGACTTCAAAGGCGAAAAGTCCGTCGCGCCAATTCCGCGGGTGCGAATGTCGTCGGCGGATCGCCCGACTTTGGCAGCGACTTCCTCGGCCCATTCGGACAGAACTTCCTGCATCGGGCGGTAAGGGTGCATGACGCTCATGGCTTCAGTCCTTCCCTTTGCCATGGCTGTTGCCGGGGCCATGATCCGAACGGCCTTTGCCGCCGCGCTCGGGGCCGTGGTCGTCGTAGTGTTCGCGATGTTGGCCCGCGCCTTTCCCGCGCCCCGGGAAATCGCGTTGGAGCTGGGCATCGAGATCGATTGGGCGGCCCCAGCGGTCGTACGTCGGCACCATGCCGCGTTTGAGGCCTAGGAATTCCGGCGAGCCCGGTTTGATGCCGAGGCGCTTGGCCAGCGCGCCCCAGCCTTGGCCGTGATCGCGTTCCCACAGGTCCGTCGTGTAGCGGCACGAGTGACCCGTCGCGCGCGCCAGGGCGCAAGCGAAATAGAGATCGCCCGGCGCCCAGCGCCGGCCCAGCAGCTCTTCGACCAACTCGCGCGGCGCGCCGTGGTAGCGAACGAGTTCGTCCACGAACGGGTCGCGATAACGGCTGCCGTAGCGGTTCATGTCGCCGAGCCACACGTCGACCCAGGGATCGCCGCTGCGGGGGTTCCATTCGAAGCTGAAGGTTTGGGCATGGCCGATGCTGGCGGCGAGCGCGAAAGCGAGGGCGGCGGATTTCAACAGACGCATGGCGAGGCCTTCGGTAAGCAGCGCGCGACCGCGTGAGGGTCAGGATAGCGCGGGCGCGCGGCTCGCGACATTCCGA
>JADZBF010000397.1 GCA_020852215.1 Lysobacter sp.
ACACCGGCGGACCTTCTCCCCGCCTGCGGGGAGAAGGTGGCGCAACGCGCCGGATGAGGGGCGGTTTCGGGCCAGCGACGATCGAGCTCGGTCACCTTTCGAATCGCAAACATATCGCCAACCGCGCCCCTCACCCGACCTTCGGCCACCCTCTCCCCGCGTTGCGGGGAGAGGGATAGCAATCTCTTTCGTGTCTTCTCCCCGCCTGCGGGGAGAAGGTGGCGCAACGCGCCGGATGAGGGGCCGGCTTGGTTCCAGGCTTCTGGTCGCGAATCGACATCGCGAATCGACATCGCGAATCGATTTCCCGACACGACCTCGCGAAACGAGACGCCCACGGCGACGCGCGAAACGCGCACCGCCTTGGGCTTATCGGGCGAAACCCGCGATCAATGCGTCGCCGTCGATCGCGCAGGAATACAAATAGCCTTGCACCGCCACCACGCCGCATTCGCGCAGGCAGTCGGCTTGCGCTTGGGTTTCGACGCCTTCGCCGACGACATCGAAGCCGAGATTCTCGGCCAAGCCGACCAGGGCTTTGACGATGGCCAGATCCGCGCGGTCGTGCGGCAAGCCGGCGGTGAAGCCGCGATCGATCTTGATGGTGTCGATCGGCAAATGTTTGAGATAACCGAGCGAGCAGAAGCCGGTGCCGAAGTCGTCAAGCGCTATGCGCACGCCCAGCGAACGCAGGCGCGCCAACGTGCGCGCGACTTTCGCCGGTTCGCGCAGCAGCAGGGTTTCGGTGAGCTCCAGACACAGGCGGTCGGGTTCCAGGCCCGATTCGGTCAAGGCATGCAGCACGTCGGCGATCAAACCCGGTTCTTCGAATTGACGCACGGACACGTTCACGCGCAGCAACGGCGCGCGCCCTTGCGCATCGCTCGGCCAACGCGCCGCATGCGAACACGCTTCCAGCAGCACCCAGCGGCCGAGACGCACGATCAAGCCGGAGGCTTCGGCCACTTCGATGAAATCCGCCGCGGGCACGAGACGGTCTTCGTCGTTGCGCCAGCGAAGCAAGGCTTCGGCGGAGCGCCAGCGGCCATCGCGCAGGTCCACTTCCGGCATGAAATGCACCTGCATGCGGCCATCGTCGATGCCGTCGCGCAGCGCTTGTTCGATCCGCATTTGTTCCAGCAGATTGCGGTGCCGATCCGCATTGAACACCTTGCAGCGGCCCGCGCCGTGGCTGCGCGCGCGCAGGCTGGCGCTTTCGGCGTTGCGCAGCAGCGTGTCGGCCGAGGGCGCGGCCAAATCGCGCGAGAAGGCGATGCCGGCGGTGATCGCGACCGTGGTATTGCCGTGCGTCGCGGCGATGGCCTGCACGGTGTCGAGGCAACGCTCGGCCAGTTCCAGCGCTTCGATTTCCTTCAAATGTCGGTGCGGGATGATCGCCAGCGCGCTTTCGCGCACGCGCGCCAACACCGCGATATCGGCGAGCATGTCGCGCAACGCATCGGCGGAATCCATCAACAGACGGTGATAGGCCTCGGCATTGCCGCCCAAATCCGCGTCCGTCGCTTCGATCTGCAGATGCACGACCACCAAGCCGTTGTCGCCGTCGTGGATCGGCCGCAGCGCGGTGTGCGCGACTTCGACCAAATGATCGCGATTGGGCAAGTTGGTGTGCGGGTCGTGGCGTTCGAGAAACCGCAGCCGGTGTTCGATCTCGCGCCGACGCGCGATTTCGTACGCGACCGCGGCGAAGTCGCCGATGCTGCCGGCGAACGCGTGTTCCTCCGGCGTCCACATGCGCGGACTACCGACCTGTTCGTGGCAGACCACACCGAGCAAGGTGCCTTCCGCGCGCACCGGCGCGTCGAGCAGCGAATGGATGTCGTGGCGCTTGAGGTAGGCGGCGAGATCTTCTTCCGGCCCGGTCGCATCGCGATCGAAAACAACATCGGCGATATCGATCACGCGCACGTCGTCGAGTTGTAGCGCGTACTGGGAATCGAGCCGCAGACTTTCTTCGAAACCCGGCGGGTTATGGCGGTCGTTGCTGCGCTCGTACGCGTGTATGCAGCGCAAGCGCTGGGTCTGCGGATCGATCCGCCACACGTTCACGCGCTCGACGTCCAGGGTGTCGGCCGCCACCGAACAGATTTCGGCGATCGCGGTCTCGAACGTGCAGTCTTCGTGCCAGACGCGTCGCCCCAACGCGACCAGGGCGTGGTTGTAGCGGCGCGCGCGTGCGCCGCGTTCGCTGAAAGCAGAATTCGTCGCGCCCATCGCCATCGGCCCACCCTCCCGTCGGGGCCAAGGAATTCCCGGCCCACTGTGGTCGAACGCCCCCGAGTGCCTAAAGTGGCGCAAGTCGGGGCCGACCGCAACCGTCTGCACGCGCGGATCGACAAACGCGGAGGCCCGCGTCAGTTCACCGTGCAGGTCAACACGACCGTCACCGAGCCGCCGTTGGGCAACGTGGGAATAGCGACGCCCGCCCCTTGCAGCGCCGCCACCAAGGCCGCCCCGGTCGCGGCCGGGCACGCGGCGCCACCCGCCGCGGTGCAACTGGCCGTGGTGCAGGCCAGGCCGGTCGGGGCCGGGTCGGTCAGCACCGCGCCGTTCGCGGCATCGGGTCCGAGGTTCGAGACGGTAAGCGTGTAGCTGGTCGTCGCCCCTGAAATCACCGTGTCGGCAAGTTGATCCACGTCGCCGTTCGCGCCCGGCGTGTTGGTTTTGGTCAAGCGCAAATCGGCGCTGCGCAAGGCATTGGTGATGGTGCAGTCGATGTCGTCGCCGGCTGCGGTGGCGAAGGCCGGCCACTCTTGGCGCGTGGACACGGCGGTTCCGGCGCCGGTCGGCAACACCGTCGGCGAACCCGCGGTCGCATTGGCGCAAACGATTTGCGGGCGATACGCGGCCGGCGCCTGATCGGGGCCGGTGCCGTTGGCCTTCACCGATTCCTCGAACTGCAGCGTGTTGCCGGCGGGCAGCACCACCGCGCCGGTGCTGGCGCTGGCCGGCAGCGCAGCGCCGCTGGTGGTGGCGGTGGCGACCACGACGCCCGCGGAGCGAATGCGCACCTGCATTTGATCGCTCGCGACCGCGCGACCCACCAACGCTTTGCGCAGCGTCACCCACACCGGCGTCGGCGTGTCGCGGCAGGCGCTGGCGACGAAGGTCGGATTGCCCGTGCTTTGCAGCGTGGCGGTGGCGGCGTTATGCAAACCGTTGCCCGATGCGCTGGGCGCGGCGCAGGCATCGTTGCCGACGCTCCCGCCGCGATTGACATTGATGCGCACGGTCACGATGTAAGTGTCGGTCGCGCCTGCGGCCAAAGCGCGCGAGGGCGGCTGCAGCGTCCACGGGCCGCTGCCGGTCAGCGCATTCGATGCGCCGCCGTTGAGAACGAAACTCGCCGACACGATGCTCGCGTCCGGATCGAATCCCGGCGTATCGACGAGGCTGTAATTCGCCGTCACCAGCGTCGGATTACTGACTGCGATCGTGTAGGCGATATCGAATTGCGTCGGTTGGCCGATCACCGCGACCGGCGCCGCGGCGTTCTTGACCACTGCGATGCGGGCGTCGTCGTCGACGATCGTGTAGGTCGAGGTCGTCTGCGGCGCGCCGCCGCAGGTGATGCTCGAACTCAGCAGAAACGGCGGCGGCGAGCCGGTCGGCGGCACGATCGAGAGCTGGATCGTTTCGTTGCCCTCGCTCAGCGCATCGTTGACCACCGCGATGGGCAGCGGGAACAGACTGGCGGCGCTGAAACCGTCGTATTGGCCGACCGGAACGGCGATCGTCATCGTCGCGCTGTTGCCCGGCGTGGTGTAGTCGGTACCGAGCGCGGCGCTGCCGCCGACGATCTGCACCGTGATCGTAAACGGGTTGAACACCGTGCCGTTCACGCGCAGCGTCGGCACATTGCTGCTGGCGCTTTCGGGCGTGGAACCGCTGGTCTGCACGAATTCGACGAACGGCCGCAGTTCGATTTGGATGTTGTCGAGAAAATTGCCGATGGTGTTGTTGCCGCTGCCCGCGCTGATCGACTCGAAGCCCATGCTGGTGGTGCCGGTGGCCCCGGCGTAGGTGAAACCGCCGGTGTAATCGACCCATCCGTTGCCGCCGAGCGTCGGCGCGTTCGCCGTGCCCTGCGAGGCGATGGGCGCATTGAACGTGCCGTTGCTGGTGGTGCTCACGCGCACGATCGGCACCGAGGCGCCGATGTTGTAATCCATCACATCGGGAATGGTCGCGCTGCCGCGACCGCGATGACTGAAGCGCCAGGCGATCTGATCGCCGTTGAGCACGCAAACGTTCTGATACATCCGCGAGGACGCGGATGCGTTCAGTTCGACGAAATTCGAACCCGAGCGCGCGGGCACGCCATTGAAATTGGTGCGCCACATTTCCATCAGCGGCCCGCTGGGACCGACCGGCGCCGTACAGGTACCGCCATCGGCGCCGACCGGGTGGGTGGTGGTCCACCCGGGCACCAGTGTTTCGCTCAACAGCTTGTAGCAACCGGCGGCGGCACTGGCCGCCGTGAGCGCGGGGCTTTCGAACCCGGGATTCAGATAATTGCGTTGGACCTGCGCGTACGCATCATCCGTCACGCACATGCCGATCAGGACGGCGACTGCAGCGATGGTGCGTGATGCGATGGTCGGCATCACTGCAGGTTAGTCGCTCGCATCGACAGCAACCGTCGTAATCATTGCACCGTACAGGTCAGGGTCACGGTGACCGAGCCGCCGTTGGGCAGC
>JADZBF010000398.1 GCA_020852215.1 Lysobacter sp.
CCATGGAATTCGAAAAACTGCTGCGCTTGATGGTCGAAAAGGGCGGCTCGGACTTGTTTATTACCGCCGGCGTGCCGCCGTCGATGAAGGTCAATGGCAAGATCATGGCGGTGACCAAGAACGCCATGTCGCCGGAGCAAACCCGCGAGACCGTACACTCGGTGATGAACGAGCAGCAGCGCCGCGACTTCACCGAGAACCACGAATGCAACGTCGCCATCAGCGCCCGTGGCGTTGGCCGCTTCCGGGTCAGTGCGTTTTACCAGCGCAACCTGGCGGGCATGGTGCTGCGCCGGATCGAAACCAATATCCCGACCCTGGAAGACCTCAAGCTGCCGGATGTGCTGAAGAAGCTGTCGCTGACCAAGCGCGGTCTGGTGCTGTTTGTCGGTGCCACCGGTACCGGTAAATCCACCTCGCTGGCGGCGATGATCGGCTACCGCAACAAGAACTCCAGCGGCCACATCATCTCCATCGAAGACCCGATCGAATACATTCACCAGCACCAGAGCTGCATCGTCACCCAGCGTGAGGTGGGGATCGACACCGAGTCGTTTGAAATCGCCCTGAAGAACACCCTGCGCCAGGCGCCGGACGTGATCATGATCGGCGAGGTGCGCACCCGCGAAGGCATGGACTACGCCATCGCCTTCGCCGAAACCGGCCACTTGGTGCTGTGTACCCTGCACGCCAACAACGCCAACCAGGCGATGGACCGCATCATCAACTTCTTCCCCGAAGACCGCCGCGGCCAGTTGCTGATGGACCTCTCGCTGAATCTCAAAGGCGTGGTCGCGCAGCAGCTCATCCCGACCCCCGACGGCAAGGGCCGCAAGGTGGCGATGGAAATCCTGCTCGGCACGCCGCTGGTGCAGGACTACATCCGCGACGGCGAGATCCACAAGCTCAAGGAAGTGATGAAGGAATCCACCAATCTGGGCATGAAGACCTTCGATCAAGCCCTGTTCGAGCTGTACCAAGCCGGCGAGATCAGCTACGAAGACGCCCTGCGCTACGCCGACTCGCAAAACGAGGTCCGCCTGAAGATCAAGCTGGCCCAGGGCGGCGACGCCCGGACCCTCGCCGCCGGGTTGGACGGGGTGGAAGTCGCGGAAGTGCGTTGATGCGTGCGACGGGTGCGGGCACCGGCATCGGCGCCTGTACGGCCGCGCGTGGACGCCGGTCGGATCGCGCCTCGATTCTGCCCGCCTAGCGGTAGGCATCCGTCAAGTCGCTGATTTCATTAGACGAATCAAGACGGCCGCGGCTTCGTTGACACGGTGCGAATATTTCGTGGTATACCTTAGCCTGGGCTCATAGACCGTTTTCCAAGCGGTCCGAACCTTCGGCGACTCGCCTCGGCGAGGCGCTTACAACTTGAATCAACAGTCGTATCCATCAGAGGCGTTTCATGGCTGATACGAGACTGCAGGCAGTGGCCACTGCCGAAACATGCCGGCGGTTTCATCGCCGGCCCGAAAAGCACACAGGCGCGGTCCATGCGCCGAGCGGTCTCTTCGGATGCGAGCCTTCGGCCCGCATATGCCTTTCGACCAGGCCCATCGCCCTTCTCGGTTTCAGCTTGCCGGCACCTCGGCAGTACAGTGCTGGATGAATTCGGTCATCGACAAGGGCGTATGAAAACCGGTATCGACAACAAGCGGTGGTTTCTGACTCTGGCGTTCGCCGCGTGTTTGTGTGCGCCGCTTTCGGGGTGCAAGAACGAAAAAGCGCCGCAAGCGGCGGTGGAGACCACTGCGGCACCGACCGCGGTCCAGCCGCAAGCGCCGCAAGCCGATGTCGCCGTCCCGTCAAACAGCACTGTGGTCGCCGATCTCTTCGGAAACGCCGAAGGCGGCGAATACTGGTTCGGCCGTACGTTCGCCTTGGGCGATCAGCGCTATCACGTCGCTTTTGCGTACTCCATATCCGAGCAGGCTTCGCCCGCGAACGATGAGGTCGTCGAATCGGATGGGCAGGTATCGATTTCCCACATCACATACGCCTTGAACGGGGCGCAGTGGCAGAAAGTCGGGACCGCCAGAGGCATCGGGACGTTCGGCGCGAACGATCAAGCTCCGATGGTCGAAGCGAGCGACTCCGCGGTGGAATTCGTCGATAACGCCCAGCGCTACCTGCTCGCGGTGCCCGCATGGCATACCGAGATGGGCGGCATCGAAATGCATACCGCCGAAATCTTCGCTTTCGATGCGGGTCCGCGCGCGTGGAAATATTTAGGCAGCGTGTACACCGGCGAGAACGACGATGCCGGTTGCACCGACGAAGGCAAGACCGTGTCCGGCGCGGCATGCACGGCAAGCACAGGCGAATTGAAGTTCACGTCGAATACGCAGACAGGGTTTCCGGATATCTCGGTGATCCGCTCGGGCGCGACGCTCGGAAACGACGGTAAGGCACGTGCGCTGGGAGCCGAGGACGCTATCGGCTATCGCTACTCCGCAAGTTCAGGCGCATATGCGCAATCGCAGAAGTCATCGTCCGCAATAGATTGACCGACAATCGAGAAGGGGGTTATCCGTATGGCTACAGATTATTCGAAACAGGAAGTGCTGGGGATCGTCCAGAGAGAAGCTCAGGAACGAGGCATTCCCAGAGACGATTTCTTGCGATTCGCGTACATCGAAACGGGCGGCAAATTCGACGAACAAGCGAGCCGCGGCCCGAATGGCGCCAAGGGCTTGTTCCAGTTCGTTCCGTCCACCGCCGCGCAGTACGGGATCGCGGGCCGCGAATTGGATGCAGTCGCCAACACCGATGCGGCGGCTCGTCTGTACCTGGACAACAAGAGCAACCTGACGTCGCATCACACACGGACGGGGCAGCCCTATCTCTCCGGCCAAGCGCAGCCGAACGGCCTCGATATGTACATGGCGCACCAGCAGGGCAGCGCCGGCTATCACTCGATCCAGGCGGCGATCGCCGACGGTAATTTCACGCGTTCGGATACGCGCCCGCACCTTCTCAATAACGTGTCCTCTCGCGATATTCAGCAGGTCACGGGCATGTCGATGGATCAGTTCCGGCAGCTTCCCGACAAGCAGATGGCGGAAACCTTCGTCAAATACTGGGACACGAAATATCGGAACATCAGTATTCCGGAAGTCGGCGTGCAGCCGCTCGGTCAGGGCGGTCAGGGACAAACGCCCGGTGGCGGCGGACAAACGCCCGGCGGCGGCACTCGCCCTGCCGACCCGATGGCCGACGGCGTTCTGGAGCGCGGCGAAAAGGGCCCTGCGGTGAAAACCATGCAGGAACAGCTCATCAAAGCCGGCATTACGCAGGTCAATGGCAAGCCGTTCACGGCCGACAGCGATTTCGGTCAGCAGACCGAAGCGGCCGTGCGCGAATACCAACGTACGCGCGGTTTGAAGGTCGATGGCGAAGCCGGCCCGGACACGCTCAAGGCGCTGAGAGAGAACGCGCCGGCCAAGACGCAACCGAGTCCCGAGCCCGCGACGCCGACGCCGACGCAAGGCAACGGCACCAATTGGCCGGCGCCGGGCAATTTCAAGATCAACGATGCGGACAAGCCGGGCGAAGGCCACGGCGAGTTCGGCACATCGCGTGGCGGCGGCGTCCGTACGCACAAGGGCGTGGATATCGAAGGCAAGGTCGGCGATCCGATCGAATCCTTCCGTCCGGGCACCGTGATCGCGGTGAAGCCCAACAACGGCGCGGCCGGCAACATGGTCACGATCGATCACGGCAATGGCCTGACCTCGACCTACATGCACCTGGACAAGATCAACGCCAAGGTCGGGCAGAAAGTACCCGAAGATATCGAAGTCATCGGCACCATGGGCCGCACCGGCAACACGCCGAAAGCGGGCGATACGCATTTGCACTTCGAAATCCGCCAGAACGGCGTCGCCGTCGATCCGATGCCTTACTTGAAGGGCGCGAAGGACCTGGATTCCCCGGCCGCCGCGAAGACCGAACTCAAGCAAGGCGACA
>JADZBF010000399.1 GCA_020852215.1 Lysobacter sp.
CCGCGCGCTTCGATGTGTTCCGTTTGCTCGACGCCACGCTCAACGGCCAATCCGCGCAAGCGCTGCGCATGCTGCACGGTCTGCGCGCCGAGGGCGAAGCGGTGCCGGCCTTGATGGGCATGGTGGTGATGGAATTGCAGCGCGCCGCGGCCTTGGCCCGGGTGAACGCGAAAGGCGGCAATTTGGCTGCGGAATTCAAAGCGCAGCGCGTGTGGGACGCCAAGCAGGCGGTGTATCGGCGTGCGCTGCAGCGGCACGATGCCGGACGCTGGGAGCGCTTCGTCGCCGAAGCCGGTCGCGTCGATCGCATCGCCAAAGGCCGGCCGCGCATCGGCGAAGAGCCCACCGACGCCTGGCTCGCCCTGGAGCGCCTGTTGATCGCCGTCGCCGAACCGCGCGGCGGCGCGTTCCTCGCGAAATCCGCCCTCGCGAAGCCCGCCGGCGTCGGCGCCTGAGCCGCGCATGCTGCGGCTGTTCTACGGCGGCACCTTCGACCCGGTTCACAACGGTCATCTCGCCATCGCGCGGGCCGCGCGCGATGCGCTCGGTACCAGCGTTTGGTTGATGCCGGCAGCCGATCCGCCGCATCGCGACGCGCCGGGCGCCAGCGCCGATCAGCGCGCGGCGATGCTCGACTTGGCGGTCGAAGGCCAAACCGGATTACGCGTGGATCGTCGCGAACTAGAACGCGCCGCCCGAGTCGGCGACGCGCCGAGTTACACCATCGACACCCTGCGCGAACTGCGCGCGAAATTCGGCGAACAGGCGCCGCTGGCGTTTTTGATCGGCGCGGACAGCCTGCACGGGTTCGCGACCTGGAAAGAGCCCGAAGCCCTGCTCGCGGGCGCGCACTGGGTGGTGGCCGAACGGCCCGGCAGCGCCTTGGACGAATACCTGCCGTCCGCCGCCGCGCGGCTGGTCGGCGGCCGCTGGACGCTGGATGCGCGCTCGCTGTACGACAGCCCGGGCGGCAAGCTGCTCCGGCTGCGTCAACCGCTGCACGGCGAATCGGCCACGCAGATCCGCCGCCGGATCGCCGCCGGCGAGACCTGGCACCACCTGTTGCCGCTGCCGGTCGCACGGTACATCGTCGAACACGGCCTCTACGGCGCGACCGCCAACCCCGCGATCCGGCCGGCCCCGCCCCGGGGGCTATAATCCCGTCATTCCAAGCGAGGACCGCTCTTGTCCAGTTCCAATAATGCGCATGTGATCAAAACCATGCTGCCCGAACCGCCGCCGCCGGCCCAAGCGATTCTCAAGCACGTGCACGCGGCGGTCGAAAACCTCAAAGCCAAGGATGTGGTCGAGATCGATGTCCGCGGCAAAACCAGCGTCTGCGATTACCTCGTGATCGCCTCCGGCACCTCGACCCGTCACGTCAAATCCATCGCCGACGAAGTGGTGCGGACGATCAAAGACCTCGGCGTCATGCCGCTGGGCGTCGAAGGCGATCGTGAAGCCGAATGGGTGCTCGCCGATCTGGGCGACGTGGTGGTTCACGTCATGCTGCCGCGCGTGCGCGAGTTCTATGCGCTCGAGCGTTTGTGGACGGTGGGCGATCAACCGCCGGACGCGGACGACGCGGACTGAACCGCGCGTCCCCAGCAGGCCGCATTTTCGTGAAGAGCTTTGACGATGAGCGATCCATATAACAACGCCAAAACGCCGGAGTTCGTCGCGCCTCGCGCTGCAGTTCCGACAGTTCTGAGCGATGCGATGGTGACGACCGCGCTGGAATTGCCCGGTTATCGCGTCGTCGAGAGCCTCGGCATCGTTCGCGGCATCATGGTGCGTTCGCGTTCGGTGGTCGGCAATTTCATCGGCGGCCTGCAAACGCTGTTCGGCGGAAATATCACGATTTACACCGAGCTTTGCGAAAGCGCCCGCGCCGATACCTATCGCGACATGCTCGGTCACGCGCGCCAATTGCGCGCGAACGCCATCATCGGCATGCGCTACGACGCCACCGAGGTCATGCCCGGGCTCACCGAAGTGCTGTGCTACGGCACCGCGGTGATCGTCGAGCCGATCCAACGCTGATTCGGCGGCGATGAAAGCCCGCCTGATCGCCGTCGGCGAACGCGCGCCCGCGTGGGTCGCGCAGGGTTTCGCCGAATATCAAAAACGCCTGTCGTTCTGGCTGCCGCTGGAACTGATCGAAATCGAACCCGGCGTTCGTGGCAAAGGCCGCGATGCCGCGCGCGCCACCGCGGACGAAGGTGCGCGGGTGCTGGCGGCGTTGCCGAAAACCGCGCACGTCGTCGCCCTGGACGGCCGCGGGAAAATGCATAGCTCCGAAGCGCTCGCGCAGCGATTGGAGCATTGGCGCGGCAGTGGCCGCGATCTCGCGTTCTTGATCGGCGGCCCGGAAGGGCATGCGGCGGATGCGCTCGCGCGCGCCGACGAAACCTGGTCGCTCGGGCCGTTGACGCTGCCGCATATGCTGGTGCGATTGGTGCTCGCCGAACAGTTGTACCGCGCGGCGGCGATGCTGGCGAATCATCCCTACCATCGCGCCTGAGCGCATCGCTCGGGCCAATCGCGCCACAGCCACGGGCCGCACGACATGCTTCGTGCGGCCATCTAAGAGCCTGTTCAAAATCTTCGAGCGGGGGTGTCGCCCCCCTTCTCCCCGCAAGCGGGGCGTGTTCTTTTCCTTCTCCCCGCAAGCGGGGAACATGCCTTTTCCCTTCTCCCCGCAAGCGGGGAACATGCCTTTTCCCTTCTCCCC
>JADZBF010000400.1 GCA_020852215.1 Lysobacter sp.
GCGGCAAGCGTTTTTCGGCGCCCGTCGGCGCCAAGCGCGTGCGCAGCTTCAAGGTGTATCGCTGGAACCCGGACGACGACGAAAATCCGCGTACCGACGTTTACGACGTCGATCTGGATACCTGCGGCCCGATGGTGTTGGACGCGCTGATCAAGATCAAGAACGAGATCGACCCGACGTTGACGTTCCGGCGTTCCTGCCGCGAAGGCATCTGCGGCTCGTGCGCCATGAATATCGACGGCGTCAACACCTTGGCATGCACGAAAGCTATCGCCGAATGCGGCAAGGCCGAAGTGCCGATCTATCCGTTGCCGCACATGCCGGTGATCAAGGATCTGGTGCCGGATTTGACGCATTTCTACGCGCAGTACGCCTCGATCCGGCCGTGGATTCGTACCCAGACGCCCGCGCCGCCGGATAAAGAACGGCTGCAATCCGAGGCCGATCGCGCCAAGCTCGATGGCCTGTACGAGTGCATCCTCTGCGCTTGCTGCAGCACCAGTTGCCCGAGTTATTGGTGGAACGGCGACCGCTACCTCGGCCCTGCGATTCTGTTGCAGGCCTATCGTTGGATCGTCGATAGCCGCGACGAGGACATCGGTGCGCGTTTGGACGAGCTGGAAGATCCCTTCAAACTCTATCGCTGCCACACGATCATGAACTGCACGCGGACATGCCCGAAAGGCTTGAACCCGGCGAAGGCGATCGGCGAAATCAAGAAACTGATGTTGGCGAGGCAGGTGTGACGGCGTTGCGCGCCGATGCGTCGCCCGACGCGCGAGCGCAAGCATCGATTCTTTCCCCCATCCGCGATGCGCGGCGAGGCGCGGTATGACGACGTATGCGATTTACTTTCCCGCGCTGGCGATGGTCGCGCTGACCTTCATCGTGCTCGGCGTGATGTTCAAACGCCGCGTCGCGCAAATGAAGCGCGACCGCATCCATCCGCAGAAAGTCGCGACCTCGCAGCAGGCGGCCGCGCTCTACACCGACGTGTCGCCGGCCGACAATTTCCGCAATCTGTTCGAAATGCCGGTGCTGTTCTACTTCGCGACGACAGTCGCCGCCATCACCGATCAAACCGGTCCGGTCGTGATCGGCTTGGCCTGGGCTTATGTCGCCGCGCGCGCGACGCATAGTTTCATCCATTGCACCTACAACAAAGTGATGCATCGTTTTCGCGCGTATGCGCTGAGCGTGTTCGTCCTGCTCGCGTTGTGGTGCGTCATCGGCTACGGGCTGCTTCGGCAGGCCATGTTGTCCGCATGACCTTGCCGAGCGACGCCGAACAGGCCGAGCTACGCCGTTTGCGCTGGCGCTGCCGTCGCGGCATGCGCGAACTGGACCAATTGTTCGGTCGCTATCTCGACCGGTGCTGGCTCGCGGCCGCCACCGACGAGCGCGCGACCTTCGAACGTCTGCTCGACTGCGAGGACGATGCGCTCTGGCGCTGGTGCCTGGGTTACGACGCTCCCCAAGACCCCGCTCTGCATGCCATCGTCCAACGCATCGTCGCCCTGCCGGTTTGAGTGGCGGCCTTCGCGCTGGCCGGTCGCGATATCGCTGGCCTTGGCCGCGCTCGCGCCGTTGTCGGTGTTGGCGTCCGAAATGCCCCGACCGTTCGCCGTTCCGCTCGCGATCCTCGCCTGCATCGCGGGGCTGATGCTGGCCCGACGCGAAGCCCGGCAGCCGCGGTTGCGGGTCGTGATCGAAGCGCCGGACCGCGTCGCTATCGACGATGTGCCGGTCCAAGACTTTCGGATCGAATGGCGCGGACCGCTCGCTTTCCTGAGTTGGCGCGACGGCCAGGGCCGTCGGCATCGCCGCAGCCTGTGGCCGGATACCTTGCCGGCGCAACTCCGGCGTGAACTGCGACTGGCCATACCCGCAACCGATGCTGGGCGCCGCCCCGACACGATGGCACCATAGCCGCGCTCGCCTCCTGGATTCGCGTGCTCAATTAGTATGTTCAGACCCATTCCCGTCGCCATCGGCCTGCGCTATCTGCGCGCCAAACGCCGCAACGGCTTCATTTCCTTCATTTCGTTCGCGTCGATGCTCGGCATCGCGCTCGGGGTCGCGGTGTTGATCACCACGCTGGCGGTGATGAGCGGCTTCCAGCGCGAAATCCGCGACCGCATGCTGCAAATGGCGGCGCACGCCACGGTCAGCGCCGACGGCGAGCCGATGCGCGACTGGTCGCGCGCGGTCGACGCGGCGCGTCGCGATCCGCGCGTCGCCGGCGCCGCGCCTTACATCGAACGCCCGGTGATGCTGCAAGGGCCGCGAGAGGAGGGCGCGCTACTGCGCGGCGTCGACCCGAAAAGCGAAGCCGACGTCTCGGTGATCGCGCAGAAGATGGTCGGCGGCGCGCGTTTGGATGCGCTGACGCCCGGCAGTTTCAATATCGTGCTCGGGCGCGAACTGGCGCTCTGGCTCGGCGTGGATGTCGGCGACACGGTCGTCGTCTACGCGCCCGAATTCCAAAGCACGCCGCTCGGCGCGTTCGCGCAACTCAAGCGCTTCAAGGTCGTGGGTTTGTTCGAAGTCGGCCATCAAGAGTTCGACCGCAGCCTCGCGGTGGTCAACATCGCCGACGCGCAGCGGCTGTTGCGTATGGGCGATGGGGTCAGCGGCGTGCGCCTGAAACTGCACGATATGGACATCGCCTGGGACGTGGCGCGCGATTTGGCCGTGTATTTGCGCGGTGCATATCGCGTCAGCGACTGGACGCGCGAGAACGCCAATATGTTCCGCGCGCTGCGCTTGGAGAAGACGATGATCGCGATCCTGCTGTCGCTGATCATCCTGATGGGCGCGTTCACCCTGGTGAATTCGCAGGTGATGCTGGTGACCGACAAACAGGCCGATATCGCGATTTTGCGCACGCTCGGATTGACCCCGCGCGGAGTGATGCAGGTGTTCATGGTGCAGGGCTCGTTGATCGGCGTCATCGGCACCGTGTCCGGCGTCGTCGGCGGGATCGCGCTCACGCTCAATCTCGAACATATCCTGCGCGCGATCGAGCGCATGTTCGACGTGGTGTTGATGCCGGAGGACGTGTACTACATCACCGGTTTGCCGACCCAGCTCAATACCAGCGATGTCGTCGTGATCGCCTGCGTGGCGCTGACCATGGCCTTCCTCGCGACCTTGTATCCGGCGTGGCGCGCGGCGCGTACCGCACCGGCGGAGGCGCTGCGCTATGAATGACGCCGCTGCGCGCGATTCGGACGCGGTCATCCGTTGCGAAGGGCTCGGCAAGACCTACGCCGAGGGACGGATGCGAACCCCCGTCTTCGACGGTTTGGAGCTGCGTGTGGAGCGGGGCGAGACAGTCGCGATCGTCGGCGCTTCGGGCGCGGGCAAAAGCACGTTGCTGCATCTGCTCGGCGGCCTGGACATGCCCACCGCTGGCGAGGTCTACGTCGCCGGGCACAAGATGAGCGCGCTCTCCGATGCCGAACGCGGCCGGCTGCGCAACCGCGCGCTCGGCTTCGTCTACCAGTTTCACCACTTGTTGCCGGAGTTTTCGGCCCTGGAGAACGTCATGCTGCCGGTGCTCCTGAACGGGGCGACCGCTCGGGAAGCCGCCGACCGCGCCGGCGCGCTGCTGGAGGCGGTGGGACTGGGGCATCGTCTGGAGCATAAACCGGGGGAACTGTCGGGCGGCGAGCGCCAGCGCGCCGCGGTCGCCCGCGCCCTGGTCAACCGGCCCGCCTGCGTCCTCGGCGACGAGCCGACAGGCAACCTCGACGAAAAAACCGCGCAGGCCGTGTTCGATCAAATGCTGGCGCTCAATCGCGATCACGGCACCAGTTTGGTGCTGGTCACCCACGACCGCAGGCTGGCCCGAAAGCTGGACCGCGTCCTCGAACTCCACGAGGGCAGTTTGAGACCCTTGGCGCCCGAACGGGTGTGATCGCGTCCGATCGATCCTGGCCGGCTCCAAGCAGGTTAAGCGTGTCGATGCCGAGCCGCCGTCTGTCGCAATACCGCCTGTTTCGGACGACCGGCAGTATTCCCCGGCCTCCTGTCTCCCTTGGGCGCACATCATTGCGACGGGAGTATGACGACGGTCTCATGATCTTGCGGATTCTCGCTGCTAAGTTGGTCTGAAATCAGATGCTTGCCTCGAATTCCTTGACCCGCACCACAAGATCGGGATATGTTCCCCGGACGCGTTCGGAGCATGCTTCCGGCCTGCGGAGGTGCGGGCCGGGGAGCGGTTCCGGATCGTGGGGGCCGACGACCGGCGACGCTCGATGTTGGAGCGGTCGTTTCGGATGCGCGGGTTTGAAATAGAATGATCGATAGGGGCAGGGGGCCTAGCCATCGTGAAAACAGGGAGACTGTTGCGTCGATCCGACTACCGCAGGATGCGGCCTCTCGTCCGTTACAGATCTGCCGGCCTGACGGCCGATCCGAGTATTATCAGCAACCAAATATCCGCGCTTGTCCTCGGCTGTGCCGGAGACGAGCTCCGTGTGTCCCATTCTTCTCGTTCGATCTCTCCGGGTGGCGTGTGAAACAGACTATGTCGATGCTCTCCAAACTCCTCGCGGTTTTCGTTTTGACCGCCGCTCTGGCCGCTTGCGCGACCCGTCCGGCGCCCGATTTCGGCGGTCGTTGGAAGTCCGTCAATCGGTTCGCCGAAACCACCGAGGCCATCCCGCTGCAGGATGCGTACCTCTACTACGCATCGCCGATGGACGGTACGCTCAAGAAGATGCTCGAGCGCTGGGCGAAAGACTCCAACATGCAGGTGGATTACCGCCACCCCATGGATTACACGTTGTATACCGCTGTCGCCGCCGTTCGCACGCCGAGCTTGCAGGAGGCGGTCTCGCAATTGAACGCCGCCTACGCTTCGCAGCAAGTCTCGATCGGTGTCAGCGGCGATCAAATCGTCGTTCGCGTCAGCTCCGGCGCAGACGGGGCCGCACCCTGAGTACGCCGTCGTTTCGGCGCCTCTATAGGCGGCGAACGGCTCGCTAACCGCATCCAAGAACCACAGGTCTCTTAATGTTCGGCAAGAGCAAGCAAGACGCACCGAAAGTCGACGGCGGCAATGCCGCAGCGAAATCGGTGAACTTCGAAATCAGTATCGCGGATGTCGCCCGGCGCAGCGAAAAGCGTGCGTGGGCGGTCGCTTTCGTATGCATCGTGATGTCGCTGATTCTGGCGGGCGGTTACTTCTACATGCTGCCGCTCAAGAAGATCGAGCCTTACATGGTGATGGCCGATCCTTACACCGGCGCCGCCTCGGTCGCGAAGCTCGAAGGCGATTACGTGTTCAAGTCGCTCACCACGCAAGAAGCGGTGCAAAAGAGCAACGTGGCGCACTACATCATCGCGCGCGAATCGTTCGACTACGTGTCGACCAGCTCGCGCGATTGGAACCTGGTGCATTTGATGTCGTCTGCCAAGATCGGCATGGGCTACACCTCCGTCCACGACAGCAACAATCCCGAGGCGCCGTTCAATATCTACGGGCGCGACAGGTCGGTGCGGATCAACATTGTCAGCACCACTCTGCGCACGCGCGGCACGGCGGAAGCGCCGGTCTACGAAGCGACCGTGCGTTTCCAGCGCACGCTCTACGATAAGCGCACGGGTCTGACCCGGCTTCTCGACAATAAGACGGCGATGATGGAGTTCGTCTACAACAACAATCTGGTGATGGACGACAAACAGCGCCAGGACAACCCCCTGGGCTTCCAGGTGACGTCTTACCGCGTCGACAGCGATGCGACGGAGGCGTCGCCCGTCGCACCGCCGTCCGTGCCGTTGCCGGCCGATCCGATGGGTGGCGTCCAGCCAGTCCCTGGGCAGGCGCTGCCGGGCCAGGTCTTGCCTGGTCAACCGCTGCCCGGTCAACCGCTACCCGGTCAGCCGCTTCCGGGCCAAACCTTACCCGGTCAGCCTTTGCCGGCTCAACCGCTTCCAGGGCAGGCGCCGGTAACGCCGCAAGCTCCGCAATTCGGCGCGCCGGTCACCCAGCCGGTCGCACCGCAGCCTCAACAACCTCAGCCTCAACAACCGGCGGCACAGCCGAACGGAGTGCGCTGACCGGCTTCTGATGGGCGAGTTTCAGTCCACGCCCGACCATAGCCGATCGACGCCCCGTTAAGTCTGCCGCCTCACGCCACCGACATCCAAGCCAGGATATTCAGGTTCTCCATGTTCCGCCGAAGCAAACAAAATACGCCGCAGATCGAAAACACGGTCGCCAAAGCGGTGAATTTTGAAATTCAGATCGCGGATATCGCCAGGCGCAATCACAAACGCGCGTGGTTGGTGGCCTGCGGCTCGGCTTTGATGTGCCTGACCATGGCGATCTCGTACGTGTTGATCCTGCCGTTGCGCAAGATCGAAAGTTATTTGGTGCTCGGCGATCCTTACACCGGGGTGACGCGAGTCGCGCGGCTCGACGACGATGAGGCGTTCTTGCGTCTGGTCGGCAATGAGCCCGTGCTGAAAGCCGGCGTCACCAATTACATCCGGGCCCGCGAGTCGTTCGATTTTCCGAGCACCGCTTATCGCGATTACAAGATCGTGCAATGGATGTCGACGCCGTCGGTGATCAAGTCGTACTACGACCTGCACGATGCCGGCAACCCCGATGAGCCGCTAAAAGTCTTCACCCGCGAGCGCGCGGTCTGGATCGTGTTCGTCAGCATCCAGTTGCGACGGACCGGCGACGAGAAAGACATGGAAAACGAGGCCACCGTTCGCTTCAAACGCTACACCTACGAAAAGAACGGCGGCAAGCTCAAGCATTACGACAGCAAGATCGCGACGCTCGAGTTCACGTACGACCGAGGCTTGCACGCCGATCCGGTGCAACGGGCGAATAATCCGCTCGGATTCCTGGTCACCGCGTATCGAGTGGACAACGACCTTTCGGCGCCCCCGCCCCCGGCGGAAACGCCCAAGAATTCGCAGCAACCGTCGACCGCAGCCGCGAGTCCGGCGGTTTCCGCAGCAGTCCAACAGCCGTCTGCGCCTCAGCCGGGTCAGACGCTGCAAGTCCCCCAATTCGGTGCACCCCCTCCGGGGTCTACCTTGCCGAACGCCCAGCCGCAACCCCAGTATCCGGCGCAGCCCGCCGTCCAGCCGCAGCCGGCTATGCCGGCGGGGCAGGCCCCTAATCAAGTCAATGGAGTACGCAACTGATGAGTCGCTTGCAACGTTATTGCTGCGCCGTCCTGTTGTCCGTCGCGGCATCGCTGTCGATGCCTGCGATGGCCCAGGTCATCGTCGAATACGAGTATCAGCCGAATAAGCTCTACGAGGTGCGGACGGGTCTCGGCATCATGACGCAGATCGAGCTGAGTCCGAATGAGAACATCATCGACTACAGCACCGGTTTCGCGAACGGATGGGAGTTGACGCGTCGCGAGAACGTCTTCTACCTCAAACCGAAGAACGTGGACGTGGACACCAACATGGTGGTTCGCACCGCGACCAATTCGTATCTGTTCGAATTGAAGGTCGTGACCACCGACTGGACGTCGCTCGAGCAAGCCAAGCGCGCGGGCGTCCACTACAAGGTGGCTTTCACGTATCCGAACAGCGCGAGCTTCGTGCCGGAACAGACCGAAGCGGCCGCCGTCGAAACTCGACAAGAGACCGAGATCGAGACGTCGATCGCCAAGGATCGTTACTACAACTTCGATTACGCGTTCTCGACGCGCACGAAGAATCAGTGGCTGTATCCCGTCCACGTTTACGACGACGGCCAGTTCACATACGTGCGTCTGACCGATCTGACCCGCTTCCCGACCGGCAATTTCCCGGCGATCTTCGGCCGCGAGCGCGAGAGCGGCGAGGACTTCGTGGTCAATACGACGGTCGAGAACAACACTATCGTCGTGCACGGTATTTATCCCTTCCTGGTCATCCGTCACGGGAAGAACGTCGTCGGTCTGCGTAGGAACAAGAAAAAGTGAACCAGAATCTACCGCCGAACCAGCCGGGTCAGTCCGGCGACTACAGCTCCGGTCAGGCCGCCAATCCGTATTACACGGAGCCTCCGGTCGATCAATCCAACCTCGACGCGAACGCGCCGCAGCTCAAGAATCAAGAGTCGCAGAAGATCAACGCGAAAGCGCTGATGTTCCTGGGCGGTATCGTCCTGCTCCTGATCCTGTTGACGGTCTTGGTCGTCATGAGCGGCGGAGACGACGAGGAAAAGAAAGATACGTTGGCGCAGAAAGAACAGGTGGTGACGCCGCAGGCGCCGATCACGCTGCGCGATCCGTTGAATCCCGACCCGAACGAACCCGTCCCCGTCGATCAATTGCCGCCGATGCCGCCGGCCGAACCGATTCCGCTCGAACCCACTGCGTCGGGCCAACAGCAAGGCGGTGGCCAGCGCAACAACAACGGCGGCTCTCAGCAGCCGGAAGGTCCGCGTGGCCCGACCCTCGCTGAGCGCCGCATGGGCGCCGCCGATAATGCCGGAGGTTATGGCGGCGGCAGCAGTGGAGCCGCTCAGACCGAACAAGAAGCGATGAGCGCGATGATGCGCAGCCTTCAAGGCATCAATGGCGTTCCTGGGGGCACGCAGCAGCAGACTCAGTCTCAAGAGATGGTCGAGAAGATCGATCGCGCCAAGTTCTTGAATAATCCCGATACGCTGTTGGTCCGCGGCACCTACATCCGTTGCGTGCTGGAAACGCGGATCATCACCGATCTGCCGGGCTTCACGTCATGCATCGTCACCGAGCCGATCTATTCGATCAACGGCCGTAGTCTGTTGCTGCCCAAGGGCTCGAAGCTCTCCGGTAAATACGAAGGCGAGCCGAACGGTCCTCGCGTTGCGGTGGTGTGGGATCGCATCACCACGCCGACAGGTATCGACGTCAAGATGGAGAGCCCGGGTATCGACAACCTCGGCAGCGCCGGTCATCCGGGCGACTACAACGGTCACTGGGCCAGCAAGATCAGCTCCGCGCTTTTCATCAGCCTGCTCAGCGACGCTTTCAAGTATTTCGGCGAGAAGGAAGGCCCGCAGAGTCAGACCGTGACCACCGGCGGACAAGTGGTGACGCAGCCGTTCGAGAGCAACACCGCCCGCGCTGTCGATCGTATCGCGCAACAAGCGGTCGCCAAGTCGGCCTCGCGTCCGGCCACCGTCACGATCAATCAGGGCACTGTCGTGAACATCTACGTCTCCAAGGACGTCGATTTCAGCAGCGTGATCGTGAAGCGTTGATCCACAGGATTTGAATGGACATCGATAATTCACCTATCGCGAACGTTTCCAACGAGTTTCTCGAGTACCAATATCAGGTGCTCGGGATTCTCGATTACATGTCGTCCCCGGAAGTCACCGAAATCTGCATCAACCGGCCGGGCGAGCTGTATCTGGAAACGCGCAAGGGCTGGGAACGCATCGATGTCCCTTCCCTGACGTTCGAACGCGCGCGGCAGTTCTGCACCGCGGTGGTGAACGAGAGCAACACCGGCCAGCGCATCACCGACGTCGATCCGGTGGTGTCGCTGACCTTCCCGACCGGGCAGCGCGCCCAGTTCGTGATCCCGCCGGCCTGCGACGCCGGCAAATCGTCGATCACGATCCGATTGCCTGCGAAGCATAATTTCACCCTGCAAAGCTACGAGGAAAGCGGCTTCTTCAAGCAGATCCTCGAGGGCGACCCGCAAGTCAGCGATCACGACAAGGAATTGTTGGAGCTGCGCGCGCAGCGCCAGTACTCCGAATTCTTCAAGCGTTGCGTGCTCTACAAGAAGAACGTGGTGGTCGCCGGTGCGACCGGTAGCGGTAAGACCACCTTCATGAAATCGCTCGTCGGTCATATTCCGCACGAAGAGCGTTTGGTCACGATCGAAGACGCCCGGGAACTGTTCATCGAACAGCCGAACGTGGTGCATCTGCTGTATTCCAAAGGCGGACAGAGCGCCAGCAACGTGACCGCGAAAACGTGCATGGAAGCGTGTCTGCGTATGAAGCCGGACAGGATCATCCTGGCCGAGTTGCGCGGCGACGAATCGTTCTACTTCATCCGTAACTGCGCGTCCGGCCACCCGGGCTCGATCACGAGCTGCCACGCGGGCAGCATTTCCCAAACCTGGGATCAGTTGGCGCTGATGGTGAAGGCGTCGAACGAAGGCTCCGGTTTGGAGTTCGCGGTCATCAAACGCCTGTTGATGCTCACCATCGACGTGGTCGTTCACATCAAATCCCACTCCGGCAAGCGTTACATCACCGGTATCGATTTCGATCCGCAGCGCGCATTGGGCTTGAGTACGGTTTGAGTTCCTTGCTGTCGTAGCGCCGCCGCGCAGGCGGCCTACCGGAACGCCTGACCAAGCCGCCGCGATGAAGGCCTCGCTAGCGCACTCGCTCGCGCGGTCTCAGTAGCGCGTCGTGCGCAGGCTTGCGCCACCATCGCCGTCGATCCCGATCGTGATCCAACGGTCGTACTCGTCTTCGCGCAGCGGCGGAACGTCGCAACGACATAACGCGGAAGCGATGGGCGCCACGGTGTTGCTATGGCCGACCACCAGCACGACGCCAGTCGTGTGCCGTCTGCGCAGCTCTTCGGCGAACTCGACCGCCGGGCGGCGCGCATCGTAAATCGATATCTCGCGCCCGAAACGCTGCGCTGCCGCCGTTGCCGTCGCGCGGGTCCGGGCGTAATCGGTCGAGTAGATCGCCGTCGGCGGCGTGTCTTGCAGAAGGCTCGCAAGCCGCTGTGCGCGTTGCCGCCCGACATCGCTCAACGCCGGATCCTCTGCGGGTGTCGTGCCTTTTTCGGCATGCCTGACGAGATGGAAGATCGCAGTGTCGTTCCTGCGTACGTTTCCGGGCGATTGCGAATCCGCGCTTGTGTGCGCGCACGACGCCAACAGCCAAAGACCGGCGCATGCGGTCGAGAGAAACGTCCTTCGATTGCGCATCGTCCTCATCCGTTCGGCCGCAGCGTCGAGATCAGTCCGCGCGCGACTTGGAACCGCGCGGCGGCATCCGGCAATTCCAGTTTGATCCGCAGCTTGTCCGGGCCGTCCATTTGGTAATGCTTGGGCTGGCCTTGGATGAGGCGGATCACCGACATCGGATCGACATTGGGCTTTTCGACGAACTGCAGACGTCCGCCGGCCGCGCCGAGATCGAACTTGCGGATGCCCAGCGCGGTGGCATCGAGTTTGAGCTCGGCGGTGGCGAACAAATGCTTCGCCGGGTCCGGCAGCAGGCCGAAGCGATCGATCATCTCGACCTGCAGTTCGCGCAATTGATCGGCGTCGCGCGCGCCGCTGATGCGCTTGTAAAGCGTCAGACGCGTGTGCACATCGGGCAGGTAATCGTCGGGAATCAAGGCCGGAACGTGCAGATCGATCTCCGCGCCGCGCGCGGCCGGTTCGTCCACATCCGGCAATTTGCCTTGCTTGATGCTGCGGACCGCGCGTTCGAGCAATTCGGTGTACAGCGAGAACCCCACTTCCGCCATTTGTCCGCTCTGATCCTCGCCGAGCAATTCGCCCGCGCCGCGAATTTCGAGATCGTGGGTCGCCAGCGTGAAACCGGCGCCGAGTTCGTCCATCGACGCGATCGCCTCCAAACGCTTGCGCGCGTCGGAGGTGATCGTGCGGCTATCTGGGATGACCAGGTAAGCGTAAGCGCGATGATGCGAACGGCCGACGCGGCCGCGCAACTGATGCAACTGCGCTAGCCCGAACTTGTCGGCGCGATTGATGACGATGGTATTGGCGTTCGGAATGTCGATGCCCGACTCGATGATCGTGGAGCACAGCAGCACGTTGAAGCGCTGTTTATGGAAATCGAGCATCACCCGTTCCAGCTCGCGTTCCGGCATCTGGCCGTGCGCGATGCCGATCCGCGCTTCCGGCACCAGCGCTTCCAGTTCGCGCTGCATGCGGCCGATGCTCTCGACATCGTTGTGCAGAAAATACACTTGGCCGCCGCGCGCCAATTCGCGCTGGAAGGCTTCGCGCAGTTGCGCGTCGTCCCAGGGCACGACGAAGGTCTGCACCGCCAAGCGGTGCGCGGGCGGGGTGGCGATAATCGACAGATCGCGCAAGCCGGCCATCGCCATATTCAGCGTGCGCGGGATCGGCGTCGCGGTCAGCGTCAGCAGATGCACGTTCGCGCGCAGCGCCTTCAAGGCTTCTTTCTGGCGCACGCCGAAGCGTTGTTCCTCGTCGACGATGACCAAGCCGAGGTCTTTGAATTTCACGTCGGATTGCAGCAGGCGATGGGTGCCGACGATCACGTCGATCTTGCCCTCGGCCAATTTCTCCAGTTCGGCTTTGATTTCCTTGGTCGTTTTGAAGCGCGATAGCACTTCGACCTTCAGCGGCCAATCGGCGAAGCGGTCGCGCATCGTGCGGTAATGCTGTTCGGCCAGCAACGTCGTCGGCACCAAGACCGCGACTTGGCGTCCCGCGCTGGCGGCGGCGAACGCGGCGCGCACCGCCACCTCGGTTTTGCCGAAACCCACGTCGCCGCAGACCACGCGGTCCATCGGCCGGCTGTCGCCGATGTCGCGCAGTACCGCCTCGATCGCCGTGTGCTGATCGGGCGTTTCCTCGAATGGAAAACCCGCGGCGAACGGCTCGTACATCGCGCGATCCAAATCCAGCGCCAGCCCCGCGCGGGCTTGGCGCTTGGCTTGGATTTCGAGCAATTCCGCCGCCACATCGCGCACTTTCTCGGCGGCTTTCCTTTTCGCCTTGGTCCAGGCTTCGCCGCCCAGCGAATGCAGCGGCGCGGTGTCCGGCGATGCGCCGGAATAACGGCTGACCAGATGCAACTGCGCGACCGGCACGTACAGGCGATCGCCTTTGGCGTACTCGATTTCGAGATATTCGCCGGCTTGCCCGCCCGCTTCCAACGACACCAAACCGCGATAGCGGCCGACGCCGTGATCCTCGTGCACCACCGGCGCGCCTTCGGACAGTTCGCCCAAGTCGCGGATGATCGCTTCGGGCTCGCGTCCGGCGCGTTTGCGTCGGCGCGGCTGCGCGGCGCGCTCGGGGAATAATTGGCGTTCGGTGAGCAGCGTGAGCGATGGCGAACGCGCATCGCTTTCGTCGAGCCGGTCGATCGCGAAGCCGTTGTCCAGCGGCGCGACGACGATGGCGAATTTCGGCGCCGCCGCGTCGCCGCGCGCGATCTGCGCGATCAGGCTTTGCAAATCCGACCAGACGATCGGCCGCGCATCGGCCGCGTGCAGCACGTCGAGCATGGCCTCGCGTCGCCCCGCCGAATCGGTCGCGATCGCGACATGGCCGGGATAGACCTCGAGGAAGCGTTTCAGCGCCGCGCTCGGCGCTTCATCGCGTGCGGCGACCGGCAAATCCGGGGCGGGCTGCGTTCCGGTCGGCAGCGCGTCTGCACGACGCGGATGCCCTTCGCCGCAAATCTCGATCCGAGAGCCTTGATTCCAACGCTCGCGCAGCGCGTCCGGGGCGAGATACAACTCCGCGGGCGGCAACAGCGGGCGCTCGATATCGTGACGCCGCTGTTCGTAACGTTCGCCGACGCTGCGCCAGAAATGTTCGGCCGCTTCGCCGACGTTTTCGCCGAGCACGGGCAGCGCGCGGTGGTCGAGATAGTCAAACAAGGTCGCGGTGCGGTCGCGGCCGTCTTCGTTGAAGAACAGCGGCAGGTAGTATTCGATACCGGCCGGCGCGGCCCCGGCCTTGAGGTCTTGGAACAAAGCGCTGCGCCGCGTATCGATATCGAAACGGTCGCGCAGCGCATCCAACGCGCGCTGCAGCGGTTCGCCTTCCAACGGCAATTCGCGGCCGGGCAGCAGGCGCACGGATTCGTACTTGTCCAACGAGCGCTGCGATTCCGGGTCGAAGGCGCGGATCGTTTCGATCTCTTCGTCCAGCAGTTCGATCCGGTAGGGTTCGTCCGCGCCCATCGGGTACAGATCGAGCAAGCCGCCGCGCACGGCGAAATCGCCCGGATCGAACACCTGCGGTACGTTGCGATAGCCCGCAGCTTCCAGACGACGTTTCTCGGCGTCCAGATCGAGGCGTTGGCCGACGCGTACGTCGAAACTGCCGCCCACGACGTAACCCACGGGGGCCAGTCGCTGCATCAGGGTCTGCACGGGCACGACCACGATGCCGTGCCCCAGCCCGGGCAAACGATGCAACGCCGCCAAGCGCTGCGACACGATGTCCGGATGCGGGCTGAATCGGTCGTAGGGCAGGGTTTCCCAATCGGGGAAATGCAGCACCGGCAGCGCGTCGCCGCCGCCGATCAGCGTACGCAAATCCAATTCGAGTTGATGCGCGGCATGGTTGTCGCGCACCACGGCGAGAACGGGGCCGGCATGCGCGCGTGCGGCGCGCGCGATGCTCCATGCGAGCGCGCTGGCGTTGACGGGCGCGCGCCAGTAGGCGCGCTGTTGGCCGGATTTCGGCAGTAAGGAGGCGGCGGGCGATGTCATCGGCCGCATAGTGTAGCCGGCTCGCTACGCGATTCAGCGGGTTGCGCGGAGCCGCGACACGACGTGGACGTATCGCTCGTCCGTCGGCGGTTGCGCGAAGTGGGCGGCGGGTGGGCCGCATCGGAGCGCCGCAGTGGCTGCGTTCAAGCAAATGCGACGCGAAACGGGCATGATCGATCCGCCGGCAAGGACGCCCGAGCGGTCGTCGAGCGTGCATGACGGCGTCGGTGCCGATCGGTTCGCATCCGGTAGACGGCATCGACCAATCGCACCGAACCAATCGCACCGATCCTTCGGTCGCGACACTTCGATACCCACATTCCAGGAGGAACAACATGAAATCCCGCACTTTTTCTTCGATTCGCCGCCGTTTCGCCCTTGCGTCCGCGCTCGTCCTCGCCCTGGCGGCTTCCGCATCCGCGCCCGCGCAGCAATACGCGCCGCGCTACGTGTGGATCACCATGTACTTCAACAATCAGGGCAGCTTCGTCGGTGGCGTCGGCTACGGCGATTGCGGCTTCCCGATGTTCGGGCAGCAAACGAGCATTTCGACTACTGAAGTCTACGAGTGCGACGGCGAACTGCCGTTCTGACACGCGTCGCGATTCGCATCGCTCAGGAGAAACCGTATGAAAGCACAATCCAAACTTCGGAAGGCGCACGGTCTTCGTCGTTCCGTAACGCACGCGCTGTTGGCGCTCGGTTTGACCGCCTCGACGGCGGCGCTGGCGTGGAATTCGATCGACTGGACGACGATCCTCGTCACGAACTACTACTCCGATGCGTCGAAGATCGCCATCGTCGGCGTTGAATTCGCGGGCGAATGCCCGCACGTGCCCGCACCGATGATCGGCGAGCAGACGCCGTACTCCGATACGCAGTGGATTATTTGCAAGGACGTCAATCAACTCGACCTGCCGCCGTATTGAGCGCGACGCCGCGGCTCGCGAAGGCGGGTCGCGGCGTTCTAGGGCCTGTTAACGCTCTGGGAACATTGCGCGGCCCTAGCGGCACACCCGCATCCGACTTCACGGCATCGGTCTTCGATACGCGCGTTCTATTCCACCGCCCCGTCTCCGCGCATGGTCCGAGTGTTCGATTCGAGCGTTGAATCAGAATGCTCAGTCCGAATGCTCAATCGGGGCGCGCGGTTTCTTCATTACGGTCGATGCCGCTCGCTTCGCTCTCGGTACCGTCGCGTGCGTTCGGATCGCCCGCTTCGTCGGCGTCGCTCGAATCCGGACCGCAGATCTCCGGGTCGGCGGTGGAGCGATCGAGATTCAACACCACGCGCACCAAGCCCGGGGTATGCGCGTTTTCGCGCCGGAAGCCCACGGATTGCGCCAACGCCAGCATGGCGGTGTTGTGTTCCAGCACTTCGCCGTACAAGCGGGTGAGCCGTTTGCGTTTCGCCCAGCGCACCAGACGCAACATCAACAATCGCCCCAGCCCCATGCCGCTGATGTAATGACTGACCAGAATGGCGAATTCGCCTTCGCGACTGTTCGGCTCGATCGCGATCCGCGCCACGGCGCCGATCAGCGCTTCGCCCGGCGGCATGGGTTCGGAGACGACGAGCGCGAATTCGCGCTCCGGATGCGGGCGGCAAAGGCGTTCGGCCGCGGCGGGCGTCAACTCTTTGATCGCGTAAAGGAAACGTTGCCGGATCTCGTCCGGACGCAGCAGGCCGAAACCCGCGCGCAGCGGTTCGGCGTCTTCGATGCGAATCGGCCGAATCAACACCTCGCGGCCGTTGGGGAGCGTCCGTTTTTCGTGCCAGGGCGGGAGCCGGTTGCGCGCTTTCACGTCCGGATAGTCGCACAGGGAAAGTGACGGCCCACTCTAATTCGGGCAAACCGCATTCACGATGAACGGCGCTATTCATAATGAACGGCGCTTGGCGTCGGGCGTGGTCCCGGGCACTCGGCTACCCGTGCCCACGAGCGATGCCGCCGACGGGCGTCTCAAGCGGTCTTGGACTTGCCCGATTTGCGGAGACGGCCGATCAGCGAGACCACGCCCAGGACGATCGCGCCGGCGACGATGCCGATCGCCGCGTCGTAGCCCATCTGCAACAACCAGCCCATCGAGCCTTTCGTGAACGGCTCGATGAAGTGGTGCAGGGGGGCGATGCCGTGGACCAGAATGCTGCCGCCCACCAGGAACATCGCCGCCGTGCCGGCGATCGAGA
>JADZBF010000401.1 GCA_020852215.1 Lysobacter sp.
CGCCGATGGCGTTTGCGACGAAGGCGAGGCTGTCGGCCAGATGCGTCTGCCAGTAAGGCCAGTCGTGCCCACCGGGGTATTCCCGCCACGCATGGACGACGCCACGGTCGCGCAACGCCGCATGCAGTGCGCGGTTGGCGGGCAGCAGCGGATCGTCCAGCCCGCAGTCCAGATACAACGGCGGCAGCGCTGCGCCGGCCAACAGCGCCGCGTCCACTGCACCCAGCACCGAGCCGGCTTCGGACGCCCGAGACCAGCCCGATCGCGATTCCTCGACCAAGGCATCGAGCTGGGCTGCCTCGGTGATCGAAGAATGTCCGGCCGCCGCGCACCAACGCCGCGGGTCACACGCCGCCAGCCGCAGGGCGGCGAACCCGCCCATGCTCAGGCCGATCAGGGCCAGCGGCGAGGTGTCGTCCAGCTCGGGCCGCAGTTGTCGGGCGGCGGCCGGTACTTCATCGACGATCCAGCGTTCGAAATCCGCATCGCCATGGGGCACGTAGCCCGCCCCATCCCCCCAAAGCCCATCGCTGGGCATCGCCAACAGCATCGGTGGAACGGCGCCGCGATCCACCAGCGTCTGCAAGGTGCGATGCGCGCCGCCCTGGAAGGCCCACGACCAGTGCGAGCCGTACACACCGTGCAGAAGCAGCACCAGCGGCAGACCGCGCCGGCCCTGCGCTTGGCGTGGCGCGAACAGCGTCAGGTCCGCGCGACGGCCGAGCGCAGGGCTTTTCACGGTGACGAAGTCGAAACCGTCGAGCGTCAACGCGGGGTTGCTGGTTTCCAGCGTACGGAAGCGAGTCATGCCTCGCCCTTCATTCGATCTGCGCGCTCATCGAACAGGATCACGCCCTTGGCGCTGCGTCCGGAGAGCATGTCGTCCAGCGCCTGTCCCAGATCGTTCAAACGATAGGTATGGGTGACCATGCGCTCCAAGGCCAGCTCGCCCTTCAGCGCCCAGTCGCACAAACGCGGAAAGTCCCGTTCCGGCAGACAACCACCGTACAGCGGTACCAGGTAGCGCTTGTCCCACCAGAACTGCGGCATCTCCACCGTCACCGGACCATGCGCACCGCTCAACTGAACCGCGTTGCCGCCGTTGCGGCACAGCTTCAGCGGCAGGAACGCCATCATGGCGGCACCGGTCGCTTCGAAGGCATGGTCGGCACCGCGCCCGCCGGTCAGCGCACGCACATCGGCAGCGAGTCGTTCGTGCTGTGGATCGTCGGCGCGCGGCTCGATGGTGTGCGTGGCGCCGAAGTCCAAGCCTCGCCGCAACGCCGAGGGTCGGCGGTCGATGGCGATGATGCAGCCGGCACCGGCCAGGCGAGCGCCCTGGATCACGCTCAACCCCACCCCGCCGCAGCCCACCACCGCCACCGAGTCGCCCGGCTGCACTTGCGCGATGTTCAGCGCAGCGCCGACGCCCGTCATCACGCCGCAGCCGAGGATGCAGGCGTGTTGCAGCAGCAGGCGTTCGGGCAGGAGCGTCAAGGCCTCCGCGCGAACGACGGTATGTTCGGCGAAGGTACCGAGCTTGAAGGATCGCTCGATCGCCCGCCCTCGCCATCGCGTGTGGCCCGGCGACGGCGCACTGCTGCCCAGCGCGGTATCGACACCGTGCGTGCGCTCGCACAGCGAACCCCGGCCGCGTTCGCACTGCGGACAGCGTCCGCAGGGAATGGCCCAGTTCAGCAGCACCGGCTGACCGGGCTGCAACTGCGGGTGCGTCGAGGCCACGTCTTCGCCCACGCTCTCGATCACACCGGCGCCTTCGTGCCCCAACACCAGCGGGCCAGGCCATTGCAGCGAAGCGTGGTCGGTATGACAGATCCCGGCGGCCCGCATGGTCACGCGTACTTCGCCCGCCGAAGGCGCACGCACTGTGGTCTCGTCGATGACGAAGCCCCCGCGGCCGTCGCCGATCGCGGCCGCACTATGCAGATCGCGCTTTGAGAGATCGCGCGTTGAAAGATCACGCGTTGAGAGATCGCCCGATGTCATTCGCGTACCTTGTCCGGCGGGTTGTCGAAAACGCACGACGCCACGGTATCGAGGTCGATCGTGGGCCGGTGATGTCCCGGCCTTGCGCCGCAGTGTGCCCGCCTCGGAGCTTGCGCAAGACGTGCCGCACAACCAATATCGATACTATTTCGACCGCTTCAGCAGGAATCGCCACCGATGAAAGTCGCTTGGGAGTCCATCCAGGCCGGAACCCAGTCCGTGCGATTGATGCGGCTGCGGCTGCCGTCCTTCGCGGGCGCGCTGCACGCCCACGAAGCCCTGGAATTGACCTGGATCGAGCGCGGCGAAGGTGTGCGCATCGTCGGCAGTCGAGTGGAACCGTTCGCCGCGGGCGATCTGGTGCTGATCGGTCCGGGTCTGCCGCATGTCTGGTCGAGTCACGGCATGCCGCCGGAAGGCGCCTGGGCGACGGTGCTGCAATGGATGCCGTCGGCCTCCCTGGCGGCGCTGCCGGAATGGCGCGGCATCGCGCCCCTGCTTCAGCGTGCGCAGCGTGGGCTGTCGATCGAAGGCGCGCTTCGGACCCGCATCGTCGCCGCGCTGGAGCGAATGCCGGAAGCTCCCGGGCTGCGCATGCTCGGCGAAACCTTCTCCGCCTTCGCGCTGTTGGCCGATGCCGACGGCGATCTCCGCCCGTTGGACCCGCTCCCGTTTCCGGTCTTGCAGAGCGATCCCGGCCGGCAGCGCCGATTGGACGCTCTGCTGGTGTGGATTCGCGAACATCTGCAAGGCCCTCTGAGCGTCGAAGACGCCGCCGCGATTCTGCACGTCAGCCCGGGCGCCTTCAGTCGCAGCTTTCACCGCATCGCCGGCAAACCCTTCACCGACTACGTCAACGACCTGCGCATCGCCGAGGCCTGCATGCTGTTGCGGCAAAAGGATCGCAGCATCGCCGACATCGCGGATCGATGCGGCTTCGGCACGATGTCGCACTTCAATCGGCAATTCAAACGACGGGTCGGGCATACGCCGCGCGAATATCGCTGCGCGCAATAACGCGTCAACGTATCGCTGCGTGCCCGAACTCGGCATTCGTTCGAGCCGAGGGTCGACCGCAATCGCCGATCGAACGTCGCTTGGCGCGCGTTTCCGCCGAAAGTGTGACTCAGATACGGTTCCCCCTATCTTTTCTGTGAGTGTTCGCATCGCATCGCCGCGGCTAACCTGCGTTACATCGTTTTAGACAGGTATCCCCCGCCATGCGAATCCGAATCCGCGCGCTGACCGCCGCCGTCTGCGCCGCGCTCAGCGTGCCCGCCTACGCCCAAGTCCCCGCGCAAACCCCACCCGGCGAAGGCGCCGGAACGACCACCGACGAAACCGCACCCGCAGACGCCCAGAATCTCGACACCATCGTCGTCACCTCGACCAAGCGCGAGGAACTGATGCGGGATGTGCCGATCTCGATCGGCGTGGTGGATCGGGAGGACATTGAGACCGCGGGCCTGAGCAACGCGGCGGACATCGCGCCGATGGTGCCGGGCTTCGTGATGGTGCCGCTGTTCGGTTCCTCCGGTTACAACCCGGTGATCCGCGGCCTCAACACCGCGATCGGCGAGCCCAACGTCGGTTTCTTCATCGACGGCGTCTACATTCCTTCGCGCGCCGGCCTGGATTTCGCGCTCGGCGACAACATCCAGCGCGTGGAAGTCGCGCGCGGGCCGCAATACGCGCTCTATGGCCGCAACACGTTCGGCGGCGCGGTGAATTTCGTCACCCGCTTGCCCAACGACAAACGCGAAGGCAGCGTGCGCGCGGGCCTCAGCAGCGACGGCGGAAGCGAAGCCGGCGCCACGCTGTCCGGGCCGTTGGCGTCGGACGCCCTCTACTACCGCGTCGGTGCGATGGCGCGCGACAGCGACGGGCACTACGAAAACGAACTGACCGGCGGCGACCTCGATTGGAGCCGCTCGCGCAACGCCTTTCTGACGCTCAGCGCGTATCCGGGCGAACGCTGGGACGCGCAGTTGAATCTGATGTACGAACGCATGCGCCAAGGCGACGTGGCGCAGCGCTTCGTGCCGAACAACGGCGGCTTCGTCGCGCGCTACAACGACGAGCAGCAATTCTTCGGCAACGTTCCCACCCTCACCCGCGGCTATGCGGTCACGCCCGGACATTTCGATCGCGACAATCTGATGGGCGCGTTGAGCCTGCATTACGATTTCGAAGGCGCCAAGCTGAGCGCGATCACCGCCTACGATCGCTTCGAAACCGATCAACTCTACGATTCCGACTACACCGCGCGGGAAATTTCCCAGGCCGGCACCCGCGGCACGCAAAAACAGTGGAGCCAAGAATTCAATCTTGTGTCGCAGGGCGAACGCAAACTCGATTGGCTGGTCGGCGCGTATTACTACGACTTTCGCGACGATCGCGCCGATCAAAGCCGGTTCGTGGGCGCCGCGACGCCGCTGGGCGGCGTGGTCAGCGACAACGTCGAGCGCACGCGCAGCCAAGCGCTGTTCGGACAGGTCACCTGGCACGTCACCGACCGCTTCGGTGTCGGCGTGGCGATGCGCTACACCGAGGAAACGAAATCCGCCGAGGTGACGCAAACCAACTTGCCCACCGCGACCAATCCCGCGGGCTCGGTGCAGCGCGTGCGGTTGAACGAGCGGTTCGAGCCATTCACGCCGGGCCTGTACCTCACCTACAAAGCCAACGACGAATCCACCTTCTACGCCAGCGTCGTGCGCGCGGTGAAAGTCGGCGGTTTCAACACACTGATCACCAACGGCGCGATCGCCGACGACGAGCGCTACTTCGACGCCGAAACCAGTATGAATTACGAAGTCGGCGGAAAATTCTCGCTGTTCGATGGGCGTCTTTTCCTCGACACCAGCCTGTACTCGATCGCGTGGGACGATCAGATCGTGCGCAGCATCGGCCGACTCGGCGCGACGCTGAACGTCAACGCGGGCAAAACCTCTTCGCGCGGCGTCGAAGCCTCGTTCGAAGCGCATCCGTCGCCGGAGTGGACGCTGCGCGGCGGCGCCAGTTACAACCGCGCGGTGTACGACGAATACGTTTTCCCGCTGATCGGCGCGATCGGCGGCGACCCGGACCTGTCCGGCAAACCGCTGCAGTACGCGCCGCAACGCACCGCGAATTTCAGCGCGATGCGCGAGCACAAAACCGATAGCGGTTGGACCTGGTTCGCGCGCGGCGATGCGCTGTACCGCTCGAGCATGGTCGCGGTGCAGACCGCGACGGCGCGAATTCCCGGCGCCGCACGGTTCAATCTGCATGCCGGCGCGCGCAAGGACGACGTGGAGCTGATGTTCTGGATCGACAACATCCTCGGCGACGACGGCGCCGCGAGCGGTGTCTTCCTGAGCAGCCCGGCGACGATCTACGAGTTCGCGACGCGGCAACGCCCCGGACGCCAGTTGTTCCAGCCGCTGGTCACCGCACCGGAACCACGCAGTTTCGGCATCAACCTGCGCTATCACTTCTGAGCGCTTTCTCCGACGCACATACCGTGTTCCGGTCGCGCTCTCGCAGCCGGAACGCCACGGGATCTTCGATATGACGCCCGACGAGTACTACTGGACCGCCACCAAACGCAATCTCGGCATCGTCACGCGCGAGGAGCAGCAACGCCTGCGCGATTCGCGCGTGGCGATCGTCGGCATGGGCGGCGCCGGCGGCATTTATCTGACCACGCTGACGCGGATGGGCATCGGTAAATTCAACGTCGCCGACTTCGATACCTTCAGCGTCGCCAACACCAATCGCCAAGCCGGCGCGATGCGCAGCACGATGGATCGCCCGAAGACCGAGGTGATGGCCGAGATCGCCCGCGATATCCACCCGGACGTCGAGGTTCGTCGATTCGACAACGGCGTCGGCGAGCACAACATCGAAGATTTCCTGCGCGATGTCGACGTGGTGTTGGATGCGATCGACGTGTTCGCGCAACCGGCGCGGTTGTTGATGTACCGCACCGCGCGGCGTATGGGCATTCCGGTACTGTTCGGCGCCCCGTTGGGGCTGTCGGGCACGATGGGCGTGTTCACGCCCGAAGGTATGTCCTACGAGGACTATTTCGGTCTGCGCGACGGCATGTCGCCGTTCGAGATCATGATGCGCTTCATCGTCGGTTTGGCGCCGAAAGGCCGGCATTGGACCTACATGGATCCCGGCCAAGTCGATCCGAAAGACCATACCGGGCCGTCCTCGGCGGCGGCGATCAGCCTGATCGCCGGCATGGTCTGCAGCGAGACCTTGGTCGCCTTGCTCGACCGGCGACCGCTGCGCGCGGCGCCCGAGTTTTGCCAGTTCGACGCCTATCTCGGCACGTTCGTGCGCGGCCGGTTGCGCTGGGGCAATCGCGGCCCGCTGCAGCGACTCAAGCTGCGTCACGTCGCGAAGAAATTCGCCGGTCGCGCCTCGCAATTCGACGACATCGGTTTCCAGACAGTGCCGACGGCGGACGGGCCGCGCTGATGCGGGCGACAGCGACGACAGCAGGCGCCGCTTCGACGTACGCGCACATCACTCGCGGCGATGCGCTGCGCGCGCTGCGACCGCTCTATCGGGTTGTCGAAATAGGCTGCTTTTCCACAGGCTGCTCTTCAACAGCCTGCTCTTCAACTTCCTCGCGAGTTCGCGCATGAGCGTTTTCGGCACCTTCCTCGCCCGCATGAAAATCCGCGCGGTGGCGCGCAAAGTCGAAGCCGCGCGCAGCCTGCGCGACATCCAACGCTTCGCGTTCGCCGCGCACCTCGACAAACCCGCGTTGTCGACGCCCAGCGCGGAGTTGAGCTATCGCGATATCGAAGACCGCGCGCTGCGGCTCGTCGGCGCGTGGCGCGCGGCGGGCGTGCGCAAGGACTCGCGCGTGGTCGTGCTGTTGGGGGACGACTGGCCACAATTGGTCGTGCGTTTCGCCGCGACCGAGGCCGGCGTCGTTCTGGTGGGTTTCAATTCCGCACACGCCGCGCTGTTCATGTCGCAAACCGTGCGCGATCTGGCGCCGGCTCTGTTGATGGTCGACTTGAATCTTTTGCCCAGGGACTTCGCCGAAACGCATGCCGCCGCGGGCGGTGCGCCGGTGTGGGACTGCGCGCCGAACGGCGATTTGGCGTCGCGTCTTGCGGCCTCAACGCCGACGCTGAGCGACGAGGAACTCGGCCCGGACGATACGCTGGCGCTGGGCTTCACCTCCGGCACCTCGGGCACGCCGAAAATGCTGGCGCTCAAGCACGAACCCTATCTGCACAGCGTGCGTCTGCTGCTGTTGAACCTGACCGACCCACCGCGCGAGCGTTCGCGCACATTGGTCGGCATCCCGCTCTCCGGCGCGGGCAGCGGCGTGGTGTTGCCGACGCTGCTCAGCGGCGGGCAATTGGTGCTGCCCTCGGCCTACACCACCGATGCGTTGATCGACGCCCTGCGCGCGCATCGCCCCACGCACATGTTCGTCACGCCGAGCCTGCTGATCGATCTGCTCGATCACCCCGATCTCGCGGTCGCGGACTTGGCGAGCATGCGGCAAGTCATCTACGGCTCGGCGACGATGCCGGTGGCGAAGCTGCGCGAGGCGATCGCGCGCTTCGGTCTGATCTTTCAGCAGGGTTACGGCATGTCCGAAGCCTTGCCGCCGATCGCGATGCTGTCGCCGGAAGAGCACGTCGACGATGGCCTCCCGCCGCCGGACAGCGTACTGTCTTCGTCCGGTCGCATCGCGCGCGGCGTCGGTCTGGAAGTCCGCGACGACAACGACCGTGCGGTGCCGGCCGGTACCATCGGTAAAATCTGGGTGCGCAGCCCGACCGTCTTCGAGGGGTATGTGGACAGGCCCGATCTCAATCGCGACGTCTTGCGCGACCGCTGGTATTTCACCGGCGATTACGGCTATTACGACGCGTCCGCGAGAATCCATGTCCTCGACCGTCAGCAGAATGTGATCGACCTGCCGCAGGGCCGTATCTACCCGCG
>JADZBF010000402.1 GCA_020852215.1 Lysobacter sp.
ACCGTCGCCGCGCGCTTTGAACACCAGTTCCGTCCGGCCCGAAAGATCGACGGGCTGCATCGGCGCGCTCGCCGGGAAATACATCGCGCCCGACCACGGAAACGCGAAGCCGGTCTTGATCTCGCCGCTCACCGCGAGCGCGCCGTTCGCGCGATCGATCTTGCCGACCGACGCGCCGCCGGCCATTTGATCCGTCGTCGGCGCCCAACCGCTGCCGAATTTCGCGGGCAACAGCCCGTTCGTGCCCGCGGCGGCGGTTCCTTCGAAATCGTCGATCAATTTCGCGGATGCGGGCAAGGCTTCGCCGCGAGGCGCTTCGGCCTGCGCATCCTGGCGCGGACGCGCGACGGCGTGGCCGTTCTTCCACACGCCGACGATCGCGCGGGTGGCGCGGATCTCTTGCGAGGGATCGCCGTCCACCAACATCACATCCGCGCGCAAACCCGGCGCGATGCGGCCGCGATCGTCCAGCGCGAATCGACGCGCGGGTACCGACGTGGCCGCGGCCAGCGCCTGCGTCGGCGTGAGCCCCGCGCGCACCAGCAGATCCAACTCGCCGTGCATGCTGACGCCGTGCGCGGTGCCGGGATTACCGGCATCGGTACCCGCGAGAATGTCCACGCCCGCGTCGCGTAGCGCGCGCACATTGTTCATCGCATCCGTCAACACCGCGAGGCGTGGCGCACCATCGCCATAGGTCGCTTTCAGCGCGTCGATCTGCGCGCGCGTCAACCACGGCGACAAGCGCGCCTCTTCCGCGAGCTTTCGGCCTTCCTCCGCGCGCGCCATCGTCGCGATCACCGACAGTGTGGGCACGACGAAAGCCTTGCGACGTTTGGCCGTTTCGACGAATGCGGCATCGCCGCGCTCGACGAACATATGCACCAAACCGTCCGCGCCGTTGCTCACCGCATAGTGCGCGTCGCGCAGACGCGAGACATGCACCACCGCGCGCTTGCCTTCGGCGTGCGCGGCGGCGATGGCGGCGCGGGTTTGCGCTTCGGTGACGGTCGGCAAGCGCATCGTCTCGCTATGCGCGCTGAAATCTTCGAGGATGATCTTGATGTAATCCGAACCCTCCGCGACGCGGGCTTTCACGAATGCGGCCGCGTCCTCGCCCGGCGCCAGCGTCGGCACGCCCATTCCGTACTGCGTGCCGTGGCCTTTCGGCGCCGTCACCGCGGCGCCCGCGCTCCACACATCGGCCTCGTCGGTGGGCGCGATCGAGGCGCGCTGGGTTTTCAGCGCGGGCAGGCGCGTGCGGTCGCCCATCATGTCCAACTCGGTGGTGACGCCGAAGCGCAATGCGTCGCGCTGCGCGTCACCCCAACTGTGGGTATGCGCATCGATCAGCCCCGGCAGCAGCGTTTTGCCGGCGCCGTCGATGCGTTCGGCATCCGCGGGTATTTTCAGATTGGCGCCGATCGCGGCGATGCGTCCGTCGCGAATCAGCACGTCGGCGCGTTCGCGCATGCGCACGCCATCGAAGACGCGCACGTCGTCGAAGAACAGCGCGTTCGCGCCGTCGGCGGCGCGGGAGGAGGATGCGCAGGCGCATGCGACCGCGATGGCCATCGCGAACATGCCGCCGGGACGGGATTTGCAGAGATTCATGTGAAAAACTCCTTCGAAAGCGAGAAGAGACGAAATATCGGAAAAGCGCGGTTCGCAGGATGCGATACGCGGACAAGACGGTCCGCGATCGCCGATGTGACATCGGCAATGGAAAAGGGCGAAACGAAAACGCGGAAGGCGGCGCGCGAGGCGGTTCAGGCCTCGCGACGACGAGGCGGCCCGGCGCGGATCGCGACGAACTGTTCGCGGGCGGCTTTCATAGCCAACCCTTCTGTCGAGCCAATCGGTAGGCTTCGATCCGGTTACCGACGCCCAATTTTCCGATCGCCTCGGACAGATAATTGCGCACAGTGCCCTGCGACAACCCGAGCTGCGCGGCGATGTCGCCGGCCGACAGGCCCTCGCCCGCGAGCCGCAGCACTTTGCGCTCGCGATCGTTCAGCGGGTCCTGCTCGGTCCAGGCTTCCAGCGCCAGTTGCGGGTCGATCGCGCGGCCGCCGCGATGCACTTTGCGCAAGGCTTCGGCCAATTGTTCGGCCGGAGCGTCCTTGAGCAAATATCCTTGCACGCCGGCATCCAGCGCGCGACGCAAAAATCCGGCGCGGGCGAAGGTGGTGACGATCACCACTTTCGTCGGCATATCGTGGCGCTGGATGCGCTGCGCGAGTTCCAAGCCGCTCAGACCCGGCATCTCGATATCGGTGACCAACAGATCGGGCATCAGTCGCTGCAGGTCGCGCCACGCGCTTTCGCCATCGGCCGCGGCGCCCAGCACTTCGATGTCGGTTTCCAGCGACAGCAACGCGGTGAGCGCACCGCGCACCATCGCCTGATCTTCGGCCAGCAGGATGCGGATCATGCTTGGGCCGCCCGCGCGGACGCCGAAGGATTCGCAGACGCGTCGGAATCGCCGGCGATCGTCGATGCGCGTATCGTCGATGCGCGTTCGGACGCATCGTCGTCGCGCGCATCGTTCGTCGACAGCGGCACGCGCGCTTCGATGCGTACGCCTTCGCCCTTGCGCGCGTCCACGCGCACGCGACCGCCGAGCGCTTCGATCCGTTCGCGAATGCCGGTGAGACCATTGCCCGGCGTCAATGCGCCACCGCGGCCGTCGTCCGAAATGCGCAGCACCGCTTCGCCCCATTCCAACGCCAGTTCGACCCGCGCGCGCTGCGCGCGGGCATGGCGCTGAATATTGGTCGCCGCTTCGCGCAGGGTCAGCGCCAAGGCGCTTTCCACCGGCGGCGACAGCACGCCACCGTCGAGCACGCCGGGCGCGACCTCCGTGTCGAAGGCGATGCCGTCGGTGTCCATCAACAAGCGCGCGGAGATCAGTTCGGCGGCGAATCCCGCGGCGCGGATACCGGTGACCGCGGCGCGCACTTCCGCCAACGCTTCGCGCGCCACGCGGCTGACCTCCCGGATTTCGCGCAAGGCGGCTTCGCGTGCCTGCGGCGAATCGCCGCGTCGCAACAGCTTCGCCGCCAGTTCGCTCTTCAGAGCCACCAGCGACAGCGTGTGACCGAGCAAATCGTGCAGGTCGCGACCGATGCGTTCGCGCTCGGCGACGGTGGCGAGTCGGCGCACTTCGTCGTGCGAAAGCTTCAACTCGGCGCGCTTGCGGGTGCTGACCGCGAATTGGTAGTTGCCGAAGAACACGCCCACCGCCACCAGCAGCGTGATCAAGAACACGAAAACAGGGTATTTCAACAGCAGCGTTTCCAGCAGCAGCCCGCCGAGAATGACGAACGACCACGCCATTTGCGACCACAGCGAGCGTCCGGCGGTGGCGGCGAAGGCGACGGCGTAAATCGTGTAGGCATTCGCGAAAGGATTGACCGGAAACAGCGCATAGCCGATCGCCGCGATCGCCAGCATGCACACGCGCTTGCCGGTGTCTTCAAGTCGGTACGCCGCGAAATACAGCGGCATGAACACCGCGATCGACAGCAGCGTGGGGCCGAGCACCTTGCGCGCATCGCCGACCCAACCGCCGCGAGCGTCGCCGAACCAGCCCAGCACGAACGGCATGAACAGGAAGGCGAGATAGCCGAGGGTGAAGATCGGCATCCAGCCGAGGCCCAGCGACTCCGGCACCAACCGCGCGCGCCATCGCAGCAAGAGGGACATCAGTGTTCGCGACATGGCGGGCTCATCGGTTCGGAAAGACGGTTCGCGGCGATCGATTCGGAAAGCGCGGGCGCGATCAGGGTAATCCAGCGCGGGGTCATCATGTCGTGTTGAACCAGCGCGCGATCACGCCGCGAGCCGGCGCCGCGCCAGCGCGAAAAACAAGACGGTCGCCCCCAGCAAGACGCCCAGGTGGACGAAGAGATTGCCGCCGGCATCCATGCCGATCACCTTCAATGCGATCTGCGAATGATGGTAGGACGGCCACACCGGCGCCATGGCGCCGATCCAGTCCGGCAGCATCTTCAGCGGCAGCCACAAACCCGACAGGAACGCCATCGGCAGATACAAGATGTTCACCACCGCCGGCGCGCCCTGCCCGCCGATCGACGAACCGATGAACAAGCCCAGCGCGGCGAAGGGCATTACGCCGGCCAGGTTCACGACGAACAGCAGCGCCCATTGTGTCGGCCGCAGCGAGACGCCGCCCAGGGTCGCGGCGATCGTCATCAAAAGAATCGAAATCATCCCGGCGAACAGCAGCGCCATCGCCATTTTCGCCAGCAGATAAGCGCCCGGCGGCATCGGCAGCGCGCGCTTGTAGATCAGGAAGCCTTGATCGCGTTCCAGCGCCACGGTCACGCCGAAGGCGAACATGCCCGCGCCCATCACGCCGAACACGCCGTAGGTGGCGAGCAGATAGCGCGCGGCGTCGCCGTTGGATTTGTTCAGCAGCACGCCGAACAACAGATAGAACAGCGCCGGGAACAGCAGCGAGGGAATCGCGAACGACGGCGTGCGCAGCAAGCGCAGGAATTCGTAGCGGGCTTCCAACAGATAACTCCGCAACGGCGAGTGATGGGCGGCGAGATCGGCTCGGGAGAGGGCATTGGCATTCATGCGGCATCCTTGGCGACAGCGTCGTCGCGGCGTGCGGTACGGGTGATTTCGAGGAAGGCGTCGGCGAGGCCGGCGCGGCGAATATCCAGATCGCTCAAGGCGGCGTCCTCGGCCAGCAATCGCCGCACCACCGTTTCGGTGTCGTCGACCAGCACTTCCAGGCGCGCGGGGTTGCCGTCGATGCCGCGCGACGCGCTGCGCACGCCCGGCCATGCGGCGATGCGGGCGACATCCAGCGCCGACAAACAGGTGATGCGCCGCTGCGAAACCAATGCGCGCACCTCGTTCAGACGCCCGGAGGCCACGACTCGGCCGCGATCCAGCACGACCACGCGATCGGCCAAGGCTTCGGCTTCCTCCAGGTCATGCGTGGTCAGCAGCACCGCCGCACCGTCGGCGACGATCGCGCGGATCGTCGCCCACATCCGCTGGCGGGCATCGATGTCCAGGCCGGTCGTGGGTTCGTCCAGAAACAGCACTTCGGGATTGCCGCAAATGGCGAGGGCGAACTGCACGCGACGCTGCTGCCCGCCGGAAAGCTTGCCATAGCGGCGCGGCAGCAGACCTTCCAACCCGGCCAACGCGACGCAATCCGCCACGCTGCGCGGCGAGGGGTAATAGCTGCGCGTGACGTTCAGCAATTCGTCCACGCGGCTGTTCTCGGGGATGCCCGCCGATTGCAGCATCACCCCGGCGCGACGCCGCGCGGCGAGTTCGGTGGGCGAACGGCCGAACAACGCGACCTCGCCGGCGTCGGCCTTCGATAAGCCGAGCATCAGCGCGACCGCGGTGGATTTGCCCGCGCCGTTGGCGCCCAGCAAGGCCAGGACTTCGCCGCCGTGCAGCGAGAGGTCCACGCCGTCCAGCGCGACCACCTTGTCGTAGCGTTTGCGGCTGCCGCGTAACTGCGCGAGCGCGGCGGGTTCGAGAGAGGACATCGTGTGGGCTCCTGTGGCGATGCGGCCAGACTAGGCCTCGCGCAGCCCGCGCATCAGTCATCGCCATCATCGATCGGACATGACAGATGTCAGGCCGCTCCCCCGAGCGCCACGCGGCCTGCGGCGCGAACGCCCAACCCGTGCGGCACCGACCGGTGCCGGCGAGGAAACACGGCGGCCGATGCAATCGAACGGCAAGCTCGCCCGCCGCGATCCCGATGCCGCGATCCCGACGCCGCGATCCCGACGCCGCGATCGGCACCTCGATCTGCGCCCCGAACGGTGCCACACCGCGGTCGGCGTCGCCGTGCCTGCACGCATTCGCCGGAATCTCACAGCCCGAGACGGCGAGATTTGGACCATCGGCACTTGGTCTGACGCTGGATTCAGGTCACACTTTGCAGTTGCACCATGTCCTGGAAGACCATGAATACGAACGCCGACCTGCTCAAGGAGCTTCGCATCGACCGCAATGCCGCTGCGCAAGAACCCGGCCCGTCGCGACGGGGGCTGTGGATCGGTATCGGCGTTGCGCTGGGCCTCGTCGCGCTGGGCGCGATCGGCTGGAAGTTGTTTTCCGGCGAAGACGGGCTGCCGGTGAAGACCGCGCCGGTCGCGGCCATCGCCACCGGCGCCAGCGGTAGCGCTTCCGTCCTGGATGCCACCGGTTATGTCGTCCCACGCCGGATCGCCACCGTCTCCGCGAAAGTGACGGGTAAGGTGCGCGAGGTGCTGATCGAAGAAGGCATGCGCGTCGAAGCCGGGCAGGTGTTGGCCACGCTCGATCCGATCGATGCCGACAGCGCGCGCGCGCTCGCGGTCTCGCAACTGGAAGCGGCGCGCAGTCAGTTCGGCAGCGTGCAAGCGCAGTTGAAAGAAGCTGAAGCCAACGCCAATCGCCTAGGCCAGTTGGTCGGGCAGAAACTGGTCTCGCGCCAACAATACGAACAAGCCATCGCCGCGCGCGACTCGCTGCGCGCGCAATTGCTCACCTCGCAGCGCACCGCGCAGGTCGCCGCCGATTCGCTGCGCATCGCCGACAACGGCGTCGACAACACCATCGTGCGTGCGCCGTTCGCCGGCATCATCATCGCCAAGTCCGCGCAACCGGGCGAGATCATCTCGCCGGCGGCGGCCGGCGGCGGGTTCACCCGTACCGGCATCGGCACCATCGTCGATATGGATTCGCTGGAAGTGGAAGTGGACGTCAACGAGGCGTACATCGGCAAAGTGCAGCCGAAGATGCCGGTCGAGGCCACGCTCAACGCCTATCCCGACTGGAAGATTCCCGCCGAAGTCATCGCCATCATTCCCACCGCCGATCGCAGCAAGGCGACCGTGAAGGTGCGTATCGCGCTGAAGCAACGCGACGGCCGCATCGTGCCCGACATGGGCGTGCGCGTGAGCTTCCTCGACAACATCAAACCGACCGCGACCGCGGCGCCCAAGGCGATCGGCGTGCTGGTGCCGAACGATGCGGTGACGCTACGCACGGTCGACGGCAATGAAACGGACGCCGTCTTCGTCGTCGACGCGGGCAAGGCCACGCTCACGCCGGTGAAGCTCGGCGAAATCCGCGGCGAGCAGCGCGTCGTGCTGTCCGGCTTGGTGGCGGGCGAAACCGTGATCAGCGCGCCGCCGGCCGAGTTGAAAGACGGCGGCGCCGTCTTCGAAAAGACCGAAGACTGAGGCCGACGCCGCATCATGGCCCGCTCATGGAACATGGACGTTTCGCCGCATCGCTGCCGTCGCCGCGCGCTCCTGCGCATGGCTCCGCCCGTATCGCACTCCTTGATTCGCCCACGCGTTTCGTTCGTTCCCGCCCGCCTCTCGGCCCCACCCCGCCATCCCCTGTGAGAACTCGCCCATGTCCGCACTCATCAACATTCGCGACGTCACCAAACGCTACACCCGCGGTAAGCAGCAGGTCGAAGTGCTGCACGGCATCAACCTGGAGATTCCCAAGGGCGATTTCGTCGCGCTGATGGGTCCATCCGGTTCGGGCAAGACCACTTTGCTGAATCTGATCGGCGGCCTGGATCAGCCCACCTCGGGCGAAATCAGCATCGACGGCCAGCGCATCGACAGCTTCAGCGGCGGCAAACTCGCCAAATGGCGCGCCGCCAACGTCGGCTTCGTGTTCCAGTTCTACAACTTGATGCCGGTGTTGACCGCGCAGGGCAACGTCGAGCTGCCGCTGCTGTTGACCAAGCTCAACGCCGCGCAACGCAAGCGCAACGCCGAAGTCGCGCTGCAGGTGGTGGGCCTGGCCGATCGCGCCAAGCACAAACCGCGCGAACTGTCCGGCGGTCAGGAGCAACGCGTCGCGATCGCGCGCGCGATCGTCTCCGACCCGTCGCTCCTGGTCTGCGACGAACCCACCGGCGATCTCGACCGTAAAACCGCGGACGAAATCCTCACCCTGCTGCAAACGCTCAATCGCGAACACGGCAAGACCATCGTGATGGTCACCCACGACCCGCAAGCCGCCGAATACGCCAAGCGCATCTTGCATCTGGACAAGGGCAAGCTGATCGAGCAACAAACCACAAACGTCGCGCCTTGAACCGACCCGGGAGACCGTCATGACCAAGACCGGATTCGTCATCGCCAATTTGTTCCGGAAGAAGATCCGCACGACGCTCACGGTCTTCTCGATCGTGCTCGCGTTCCTTCTGTTCGGACTGTTGCAGTCGGTGAATGTACTGTTCAACGCCGGCGCCGATTTCCTCGGCACCGCCCGCCTCATCACGCAAAACCGCGTGTCCTTCACCCAGTCGCTGCCGATGCGCATGCGCCCCGAGATCGAAGCGGTGCCGGGCGTGGAAGCGGTGACCCAGTCGCAGTGGTTCGGCGGCGTGTGGCAAGGCAAGGATCAGTTGATCGCGCTCGCGGTCGATCCGATGAGCTTCCACAAGGTGTACCCGGAATGGCAGATGTCCGAGACGCAGTGGAAGCAATTCGCCGACACCCGCACCGCGATGGTCGCCGGCCGTCTGTTGGCGAACCAATACGGATGGAAAGTCGGGCAGAAGATTCCGATCAGCTCGAATATTTTCCCGCAGCAGAACGGCAGCAAGGATTGGGCGTTCGATCTGGTCGGCATCGTCGATGGCAAAGACGCCGAATGGAAGAGCAAGGCCAATCAGGTGTGGATCAACCACGCCTATTTCGACGAGGAAAACCAGTTCGGCAGCGGCGGGGCCGGCATCTATCTGATTAAACTCAAGGACCCGGACGCCGCACCGAAGGTCGCGCGCATCATCGACGCCAAGTTCGAGAACTCCGCCGACGAAACCAAAACGCAGACGGAAAAGGATTGGAACCTCGGCTTCGCCAAGCAAATCGGCGACATCGGGATGATCGTGCGTTGGATTCTGTTCGCGGTGTTTTTCACCCTGCTGATGGTGGTCGGCAACACGATGGCGCAGAGCATGCGCGAGCGCGTGCCGGAAATGGCGGTGCTCAAGACGCTGGGCTTCTCCGACGGCAGCGTGCTGGGCTTCGTGATGGCCGAAACGGTGGCGCTGTGCGCCTTCGGCGGCTTGATCGGGCTCGGGCTCGCCACCGCCGCCGGCTGGTGGATCCAACAGACGATCGGCACCCAGTTTCCGCTGCGCGTGAACTGGCAGGTCTGGGCCGCGGGTCTGGCCGCCATCGTCGGGCTGAGCATCGCCGTCGGACTGTTGCCGGCGCTGCGCGCCCGGCGCTTGAAGATCGTCGACGCCCTCGCCGGCCGCTGACCGCATCCCTTTCAGGAGAATCGCAATGCTCTCGCAGATCTTCGCCATCACTGGCGTCAACCTGAAAAGTATCCCGGAACGCTGGGTACCGTCGCTGGTCATCGTCATCGGCTTGGCCGGCGTGGTCGCCGTGTTCACCGCGCTACTGGCGATGGCCACGGGGTTCAGCTCCACCCTCGCCGCGACCGGCAGCAAGGACACCGCCCTGATCCTGCGCGGCGGTTCCGCGGCCGAACTCAATTCCGGCCTCGGCCGCGACGAGGTCAATCTGATCAAGCTCGGCCCCGGCATTCGCAAGGGCACGGACGGCAAACCGCTGGCCTCGGGCGAAGTGATCGTGATCACCGAGTTGTTCAAGAAAGGCGAAACCGTCAACGGCTCCAACTTGACCGTGCGCGGGGTCGAACCGCAGGGGTTCGTGCTGCGGCCCAAGCTGAAAGTGGTCGAAGGCCGGATGTTCAAACCCGGTCTGCGCGAACTGCTGGTCGGTCGCGGCGTGACCAAACAGTTCGACGGCGTGGAAGTCGGTAAAAACCTGCGCATGCGCGGCTCGGAATGGACCGTGGTCGGCGTTTTCGAATCCGGCGACGCCCATGAGAGCGAACTGTGGACCGATGTCGAAGTGGCGCAATCCAGCTTCGGCCGCAACGGTTACAGCTCGGTGCTGGCGGGGCTCGACGACGAAAAAACCATCAAAACGCTGGGCGCCGCGCTCAAGTCCGATCCGCGCGTCAATGTCGACGTGATCTCGCAACAAGCGTACTTCAGCGCGCAGACCGAACAATTCCGCAACACGATCGGCGTCTTGGCCGGCGTGGTCACCTTCTTCATGGCGCTGGGCGCGATCTTCGCTGCGCTCAACACCATGTATGCGGCGGTCGCCACCCGCGCCAAGGAAACGGCCACCCTGCGCGCGCTGGGCTTCGGCGCCTTGCCGGTACTGGTGTCGGTGATGATCGAAGCGGTGGTGCTGTCGCTGGTCGGCGGCTTGATCGGCGCGGTCATCGCCTACCTGTTGTTCAACAATTTGTCGGTGTCGACGCTCGGCGCCAACTTCACGCAAGTGGTGTTCGCGTTCAAGGTCACGCCCGCGCTGGTGGGCATGGGCCTGGCCATCGCGGTCGTGGTCGGCTTCATCGGCGGCCTGCTGCCGTCGATCCGCGCCGCGCGGATGCCGGTGACGACGGCGCTGCGCGCGGCGTAAGCCGTCGCGTCGCGCATCGAAGCCGTCGCGATTCAATCACCGTCGTGCTTTTCGCGAAACGCCCGGCTTGCGCCGGGCGTTTCGTTTTTGGGCTCTACGCGCATCGCGAACATCATGCGCATCGTGCGCATAGGGTGCGCCTAGGCGCACCGCTTTTCGAAACGCGCTCAAGACACCTGTCGAGATCGTTCTTTTGGCGGTGCGAAAAAAGCGATGGGCTTGGCGATGCTATCCGTTGTCGGATGAAAAACGGTGCGCTTAAGCCTAGGTCTCCCCGCGTTTTTATCTTGAAACTGAGTTCGTTTTCATTCCGACCGCGACCACTTTTC
>JADZBF010000403.1 GCA_020852215.1 Lysobacter sp.
AATGTCGATCTGCGCGCATCGTCGCGGCTCAGTTCGCTTTCACAGGGCGGTTGTCGCGATCGATCGGCACCACGGATTGCCCGTCTTGGAGCAGATGACCGCCCGCGACGACCACCCAGTCGCTCGCTTTCAGCCCGCTCAGCACCGGCACGCTCTCCGGACCGAACGCTCCTATGCGCACCGGCACTTTGCGCACGCGCTGGGTTTTCGGATCGGCGACCCAGACTGCGGGGGACGTGCGATCGATCGCCTGGATCGCGGTCAACGGCACCTGGAGCGCCGCGCGCTCGGCGCCGACGATGTACACACGCGCGCTTTGGCCGAGCCCTGCGTCCGTGGCTTGGCCGCCGTCGAGCGCGGCCCGCGCCGCATACGTGCGCGCGAGCGGATCGGCCATCGGCGCGATCTCGCGGATGCGCCCGGTCAGTCGCTGCTGCGGCGCGCTCCAGAGTTCGACCAGCACCTGCTGGCCGACCGAGACCTCGCGAATTTTGCTTTCCGGCAGCGCGAATGCGATTTCGCGACCGCTGTCCGCGGCCAGGACGAAGGCAGGTTGCCCGGCGGCGACGACCTGTCCGGCTTCGATCTGGCGGCCGGCGATCGCACCGGCGCGAGGGGCGCGTAAGGCGCTGTAGGCGCTCTGGTTGCCCGCCACATTGGATTGCGCGCGCGCCGCGCGCACCTGGGCTTCGGCCGCGCGTAACGAGGCGGTCTGCTGATCCAGCGCGGAGCGGCTGACCAACTGGTCCTTCGCCAAGGCGGCGACGCGGGCGTAATCGGCGCGGGCGCGCACGAGTTGGGCTTCGGCGGACGCGACCTGCGCGCCCAATGCGTCGGCTTGCAGGCGCAGATCGGTCGGATCGAGTTCGGCCAGCACATCGCCTTCGCGGACGCGGTCGCCGAGGTCGACGTAACGGGCCAGCACCTTGCCGCCGACGCGGAAGGCGAGCGAGGTTTCCTCGCGGGCGCGGACTTCGCCGGAGTAGGCGGTCAGCATCGGCACCCCTTCCGCGGCGCCGGCCTGCACGACCAGCACCGGCCGAATCGGCTCGGGCTTCGGCGCGGCGTTGCCACAACCGGCGAGAAGGCCGACCATGAGCGCCATCAAGGCGAACAAGCCCATACTGCGCGATCCTACTGGTCGTGCGTCCATTGTCCGCTCCGCACCGGACACCCGGCGATTTAATGAACTTGCCAGTATCCTATATTTAACAAACCTATTAGTCTAGTATTGTCGTTATGGTCGCCCAGCCGTCCCCTACCGTACCGTCCACGGCCCTCTCCGGCACCGGCGCAAAGCCCAAGCCGGTCGGCCCCGGGCGCCCGAAAGATCTCGGCAAGCGCAGCGCGATCCTCGAAGCCGCGAAGCATCTGTTCCCGACCCACGGGTTCGACGGCGTCAGCATGGATCAGATCGCCGCGGAGGCCGGCGTCTCCAAACTGACGGTCTACAGCCACTTCGGCGACAAAGAATCGTTGTTCACCGCCGCGATCAGCGTGAAATGCGAAGAGCAGATGCCCGCGGCGCTGTTTCTGGACCGCCTGCAGGGCGGCTTGCGCGAGCAGTTGACCGCTATCGCCGGCGCGTTCTTCGCGCTGGTCACCAGCGAGGAAGCCATCGCGCTGCATCGCATGATGATGATGCCCGGCACCGGCGACTCGAAGGCGCGGGAACTGTTCTGGCAGGCCGGTCCGCAGCGGGTCACGGAGGAATTCGCCGAATTCCTGCGCGAACGCGCGGCGATGGGCGAATTGGTCGACTTGGACGATCCGCACCGCGCCGCCTCGCAGTTCTTCTGCCTGCTCAAGGGCGAGCCGCATATGCAATTGATGTGCGGGATGTGCGAATGCCTGCCTGCGGCGACCGAAGTGCAACAGCATCTCGACGCCACGGTCGACTTGTTCATGCGCGCCTACGGCCGGCGCGAAAGCCCGTCGCCCGACACAGCAGGTGCCGCGCCGACCGCACGTTCGGGAGGCGAATGAGCTCGAATCCGGGCATTTCGGCCGACGTTCGTCGCGATACCGAGATCCCCTGCCGGCCGGTCCGGTGACTTCCGGCACTCAGACGCCTCCCGGCGGGACGGCGATGCTAGACGCCGGACAAGCCCGACGAGCCCGAGCCGCGCGGACTCCGGTCAGCGTTTAAAATGGCGACCTGGCGAGGCGGTGCCCCGACGCGACGCCTACGCGATGCACCCTACAGATTCACCGACACGCACCACCACATGCTCCACAGCACGCTCCACGACATGCTTCAAGATACGGACCCGATATGACGACGATCGATTACGCCAAAGCCCGCGAAACCATGGTGGAACAACAGGTCCGCCCGTGGGACGTCTTCGATCCTACCGTGCTGGACACCATCGCCTCGGTACCGCGCGAGCGCTTCGTCGCCGAGACGCATCGCGCCCTGGCCTACAGCGATCTCGAATTGCCGCTCGGCCACGGCGAAACCATGCTCAAGCCGGTGATCGAAGGCCGGGCTCTGCAAGCGCTGTCGGTGCGCGAACACGAAGACGCGCTGGAAATCGGCACCGGCAGCGGCTACCTGACCGCCTGTCTGGGCCGCCTGGCGCGCGAAGTGGTCTCGATCGAACGCCATGCCGACCTCGCCGACGCGGCGCGCGCGCGGCTTCAGGCGCAAGGCATCGCCAACGTACGCGTGGACACCGCCGACGCGTTCGGCTGGCCTTGCGACCGTCAATTCGACGTGATTCTGGTGAGCGGCGCCGTCGCCGCCATCCCGGACGCGTTCGCCGCTTGGTTGCGTCCGGGCGGCCGCATGTTCATCGTCCACGGCCGCGCGCCGGCGATGGAAGCGGTTCTGGTACACGCCGAGGGAGACGGCCGGACGCGCATCGAATCGCTGTTCGAGACCGAGTTGCCCTATTTGGCCGGCGGCGCTCCCGCTCCGCAATTCCGTCTCTGATCGCACATTCCGACCGTACATTCACCATACCGAACTCGCCGGCAGCCCCCAGCGCCGATAAGGATCCCCATGACACGCCGTCCTCTCGTCCTCGCCCTCGCTCTCCTGTGCGCCCCCTTGGCCGCGCAGGCCGAGGATTTGCTGCAATCCTACGAACTGGCGCGCGGCAGCGACCCGCAGTTCTCCGCGGCGGAATCCGGCCGACTGATCACGCGCGAAGGCGCGGCGCAAGCGCGCGCCGCCCTGTTGCCGCAGATCAACGGCGACGCCTCGTATTCCCGCGCCAACAGCAACAGCGAAACCGGCGGTGCGGCGTTCGACTCGGAAAGCGACACGAACAGCCGGCAACTGGGCGTCAACCTCAACCAGATGGTGTACGACCACAGCCGCATCACCCGTCTGCGCAGCCAGAATGCCTTGTCCACGTCCGCCGACTTCCAACTCGAGGCCGCCGGCGACTCGCTGATCACGCGCACGTCCTTCGCGTACTTCAACGTGCTGATCGCGATCGAAACCCTGACCGCGGCCGAAGCGCAGGAAAAAGCGCTGAAGAAGCAGTTCGATTTCGCCAGTAAGCGTTTGGAGGTCGGCTTGGCGCCGATCACCGACGTCCACGAAGCGCGGGCCCAATACGACAGCGCGCGCGCCAACACCATCGTCACTCGCAATGCGCTCGAAGACGCTTACCGCGCCCTGGAAGAAATCACCGGCAAGGATCTGCGCGGGCTGAAGGCGCTGCCGCAGGATTTCCAACCGGAACTGCCGTCCGCGCTGGACGCCAACGGCTGGGTGCAAACGGCGATCGACAACAACCCTGGCTTGAAAGCCAAGGAATACCAATTGCGCTCCGCCGAGGTGAATGTCGAAAGCGCGCGCGCGGGCCATTACCCGACGCTGTATTTCGGCGCGAATTACGGCCGCTCGCGCTCCGACGGCGATCAGACCAGCAGTTTGACCGGCATCAGCGACGCGTTCGATAGCGAAAGCCGCTCGCGCAGCGTGGGTCTGACCCTGTCGGTCCCGATCTTCTCCGGCGGCGCCACGCAATCGCAGGTGCGTTCGGCGCTGGCGCAGCGCGATCTGACCGGCGATGAGCTGGAACAACAGCGGCGCGCCCTGGTGCGCAATACCCGCACCGCGTACGAAGCGTTGGTGGCCGGCATCAGCGAAGTGGAAGCGCGCAAGGCGGCGGTGTTTTCCGCGCGCAGCGCCTACGAGGCGTCGCAAGTGGGCCTCGAAGTCGGTACCCGCACCGTGCTGGACGTGCTCAACAACCAGCAGACACTGTTCAACGCCGAGCGCGAATACGCGCGTTCGCGCTACAACTTCCTGCAGAACCGTCTGGCCCTCGAACAGGCCGCCGGCACCTTGGACATCGACGACGTGCAGGACGTGAATCGCATGCTGACGGTCGAAGCGGCACCGACCTCGCCGTAATTCGGATACGCTGCCTCCGCGTCGCCGCAGTCGCGCGGCGCGCACAACTCAGGCACCGAACGCCGCTCGACGCAAGTCGCGCGGCGTTCGTTTTTTCGTGGAGACGATGCGTTCGAACATGCGACATCGAACCTCGTCGGGCGAGCTCAAGCCCGCCAAATCTCGCGATATGAACCCGGCCAATCGCCCCAATCGCGCAGGCGCAGGCTCTCCGAATTTCACGGAATGCTGCAGACAATCGGCAGGCTGGAGCCCGCCCTACCGCACCGGCGGGTCGACGCCCTCCGCGATCAACGCCAGCGTGCGCTGCAATGCGCCGCGACCTTGCTCCACCAACGCCAAGCCCGCACGCGCCATGCGCGCGCGTTCGTCGGGATCGGCCAACAAGGTGCCTAAGGCATCGGCCGCCACGTCGGCATCATCCACCACGCGCAGCGCGTCGGCATTGCGCATCTGCGCGGCGATGTCGCTGAAATTGTGCAGATGCGGGCCGGTGACGACCGCGGTGCCGACGGCCGCGGGTTCGACCAGATTGTGCCCACCGATGGGCTGCAG
>JADZBF010000404.1 GCA_020852215.1 Lysobacter sp.
CCGATCGCGCAGAACTGCGGGTAGCTGGAATCGCCCAGCCCCAGCACCGCGAATTTGAGCTGCGGAAGTTTCGGCGCGCGCTTGCCGAGCAGATGTTCGACGAAACCGCGCGCGTCGTCCGGCGGGTCGCCGTCGCCCTGGGTGCTGATCGCGATGGCGAGGTAGCGCTCGTTCGCCAATTCACGCAGCGGATAGGCGTCGGCGCGCAGCAGCCGCACCGGCAGGCCATCGGCGCCGAGCCGCTGCGCCAGCGCTTCGGCGACGCGCTTGGCGTTGCCGGTCTGGGTGCCGTAGACGACGGTGAGTTTGGGCGCATCGGCTGCGGCTGCGCTCGCGAGGGTCGCGCTTGCGTCGACGCCGGCCACCACCTCCGACATCGACGCAGCGCGTCCCCCGGCGAGTCCCGCCGCATACCCCGACAGCCACCACAACTGCGGGGCGTCCAGCCTTTCGGTCAAACGGGCCAGCATCTGCGCCTGATCCTGCGACAGCGGCCACAGCGACGCTTCGCCGCGCGCCGTCGTCGCCGTCCCGGGGAGGGCGGGCGACGCATCTGTCGATGGCGCGTGATTCGACGGCAGCGGGACGGCGGACATGGGCGGCGATCTGCGGCGAGGGGGCGAGGAGGATCGACGCATGTCGACCGATGGGCTCAGCCTAGGCAGTGCGGTCCTCGCGCGGAAAGGACGCCTCGTTATGCGCTTATGTCCCGCGCGGACTATCTGCGGCGTGCGCGGTGGCCGATACTAGGCACCGACCGATGCCACCGCCCCGAATGCCCATGTCCTCCTCGCCGGCGTCCGCCGCGCTCTCCACCGGCGATCTCAGCCACCTCGACCGTCTGGAAGCCGAAAGCATCCACATCCTGCGCGAGGTCGCGGCCGAGTTCCGCAACCCGGTGATGCTGTATTCCATCGGCAAGGACAGCTCGGTGCTGCTGCATCTGATGCTCAAGGCCTTCGCGCCGGCCAAGCCGCCCATCCCGCTGCTGCATATCGACACCGGCTGGAAGTTCTCGGAAATGATCGCCTTCCGCGACCGCCGCGCGGCCGAGACCGGCATCGAACTGCGCACCCACATCAATCCCGAAGGCGTGGCGCAGGGCATCGGCCCGATCAGCCATGGCGCCACCGTGCATACCGATGTGATGAAGACGCAGGCGCTGCGGCAGGCGCTGGACGCCGGCGGTTACGACGCGGCGATCGGCGGCGCGCGCCGCGACGAGGAAAAATCCCGCGCGAAAGAGCGCGTGTTCTCGTTCCGCAGCGCGCAGCATCGCTGGGACCCGAAGAATCAGCGCCCGGAGTTGTGGAACCTCTACAACACGCGGATCCACAAAGGCGAATCGGTGCGGGTGTTTCCGATCTCGAATTGGACCGAACTCGACGTGTGGCTGTACATCTACCGCGAACGCATTCCGGTGCCGTCGCTGTATCTCGCCGCCGAGCGCCCGGTGATCGAGCGCGACGGCGCTTTGCTGATGCTGGACGACGACCGCTTGCCGCTGCACGAAGGCGAAACCGCCGCGGTCAAGCGCGTGCGTTTCCGCACGCTCGGCTGCTATCCGCTGACCGGCGCGATCGAATCCGAGGCCGACACGTTGGAAAAAATCGTCGCCGAAATGCTGGTCGCGACCACTTCCGAACGCCAAGGCCGGGTGATCGATCACGACCCATCGGCGTCGATGGAGAAGAAGAAGCAAGAGGGGTATTTCTGATGTCGGCCGGTCTAGAACGCAGCGCCGTCGCCGCCGCGGACGCCGTCGCCGACTATCTGCAACGCCACGAACGCAAGCGTCTGCTGCGTTTCATCACCTGCGGCAGCGTGGACGACGGCAAGAGCACGCTGATCGGTCGGTTGCTGCACGACACGCGTCTGCTGCTGGACGATCAATTGGCCGCGCTCGAGCGCGACAGCCGTCGTCATGGCACCCAGAACGGCGAGTTGGATTTCGCCCTGCTGGTGGACGGGCTGCAGGCCGAGCGCGAGCAGGGCATCACCATCGATGTCGCGTATCGCTTCTTCGATACCGACCGCCGCAAATTCATCGTCGCCGATTGCCCAGGGCACGAGCAGTACACCCGCAACATGGCCACCGGCGCGTCCACCGCCGACTTGGCCGTGGTACTGGTGGATGCGCGCAAAGGCCTGCTGACGCAGACGCATCGGCACAGCTACATCGTCTCGCTGCTGGGCCTGCGGCATGTGGTGTTGGCGGTGAACAAGATGGATCTCGTCGATTTCGATCGCGGCATCTTCGCGCGCATCGAAAGCGACTACCGCGCGTTGGCGGCGAAACTCGGCATTCCGCATGTGGTCGCGATCCCGCTGTCCGCGTTGCAGGGCGACAATCTGCTGCAGCGCTCCGCGCGCACGCCCTGGTACGAAGGCCCGACGCTGCTGGAACACTTGGAAAGCGTGGACACACGCGAGGGCGAGCGCGATGCCCCGGGTTTCCGCATGCCGGTGCAATGGGTGTGTCGGCCGGATCAGCATTTCCGCGGTTTCGCCGGCACCGTCGCCGAGGGCGCGATCGCGCCGGGCGACGACGTGGTGGCGTTGCCGTCCGGTCGCCGTTCGCGCGTGGCGCGCATCGTCAGCGCGGATGCGACGCATGTCTTGATCGATCGTGCGCAGGCGACCCGCGGCGAAGCGGTGACGATCACGCTGACCGACGAGATCGACATCAGCCGTGGCGATGTGATCGCAGCGGCGTCCGCTCCGGCGCAGGTCTCCGATCAATTCGCCGCGCATGTGCTGTGGATGGGCGAACAGCCGCTGCTGCCCGGGCGTCCGTACTGGTTGAAGATCGGCGCGCGCAGCGTCGGCGCGTCGGTGACGGAGATCAAGCACAAAGTCGATGTGAACACGCAGGAGCCGCTGGCCGCGAAGCTGCTGGAGTTGAACGAAGTCGGCTACTGCAATCTGCATCTGGATCAACCCATCGCCTTCGAGCGCTATGCCGATAGCCGTGCCTTGGGCGGGTTCATTCTCATCGATCGTCAAACCAACGCCACCGTCGCCGCCGGCACGCTCGATTTCGCGCTGCGCCGCGCCGAAAACGTGCATTGGCAGCATCTGGAAGTCGACAAACCCGCGCGCGCGCGCAGCCTCGGCCAGACGCCGCGCTGTTTGTGGTTCACGGGCTTGTCGGGTTCGGGCAAATCCACCATCGCCAATCTGGTCGAGAAGCGCCTGCAGGCGATGGGGCTGCACACGTACTTGCTGGACGGCGATAACGTCCGCCACGGCTTGAACAAGGATTTGGGGTTCAGCGATCAGGACCGCGTGGAGAACATCCGCCGCGTCGCCGAAGTCGCGCGCTTGATGGTCGATGCCGGTTTGATCGTATTGGTCAGCTTCATCTCGCCCTTCCGCGCAGAACGCAGGATGGCGCGCGAGTTGTTCGCCGACGGCGAGTTCGTCGAAGTCTTCGTCGATACACCGCTGGAAGAAGCCGAGCGGCGCGATGTGAAAGGTCTGTACGCGAAAGCGCGCGCCGGCAAGATTCCGAATTTCACCGGCATCGACTCGCCGTACGAAATTCCGGAAGCGCCCGAACTTCGGTTGACGACCGCCGGCGAGAGCGCCGAGGCGCTGGCGGAGCGCGCGGTGGAGCGATTGTTGGGCGATTGATTCGCCCGGCGCGCTCGCTGCGGGCCGATACTCCGACACCAACGAAAACGCCCGGTTTGCGCCGGGCGTTTTCGTTCGGGCGTTGCGCGATTCGCGCAAGCCGCGTCACTTCTTCTTTCGAATCATCTCGAACAGGAACAACAGCACGATCGCGGCGAGAATCGCCACCACCCAGGTCATCATGCCGTGACCGGGGTAGAGATAACCGCCGATCGCGGCGCCGCCGATGCCGAGCAGGATGGTCAGAATCCAACCCATCGAATCGGCGCCGGGTTTGAGCAAGCGCGCGAGCAAGCCGATCACCGCGCCACCGATGATGTAACCGAAAAAGCCGTCGAACATAGCGATATCTCCCCAGTCGAAAGGCGTCGGTCGACGCCGCTCGATGCTATCACTGCCGCGCCGGTCTGGTCGGGGGCGTGCCGTTCAGCTTGTCCGGATCAGCAACAGCCGTGATCGCCGTGCTGGTGCCCGCCGGCGACCGCGGCCACGCCCGTGGTTTCGCCGCGCACGCTGGCGTTGCGATGTTCGGCGATGACCTTGGCGACGCAGGCGGTGACGCGTTTGCCCATCGGAATGTGCAGGAATTCGTTCGGGCCGTGCGCGTTGGAATGCGGGCCGAGCACGCCGGTGATCATGAATTGCGCGCCGGGGAATTTCTCGCCCAGCATGCCCATGAACGGAATGGTGCCGCCTTCGCCCATGTACATCGCCGGCTGCCCGAAATACGCGCGGCTGCCGTCGTCGATCGCTTTCTCCAGCCACGGCACCATCGTCGGCGCGTTCCAGCCGGTCGAATCCTTTTCGAGATTGAGCGTGACTTCGGCGCCGTAGGGCGGATCGCGCAACAGCGCGTCCTTCAGCAACTCGCCCGCGCCTTTGCCGTCGAGCGTCGGCGGCAGACGCAAGCTGAGTTTGACCGAGGTGAACGGCCGCAGCACGTTGCCCGCGGACGACAACGGCGGCATGCCGTCGACGCCGGTGATCGACAGCGCCGGACGCCAGGTGCGGTTGAGCACCAGTTGCGTCAGATCCTGGTGCATCGGCGTCATGCCGTCGAGGAACGGGAATTTGTCGAACACCGCGGTGTCCAGCACCTCGGCGCATTTTTCCGCCTGCGC
>JADZBF010000405.1 GCA_020852215.1 Lysobacter sp.
GCTTGCGCTGCGATCCGGAACCAGCGAAACGCCGCATCCGCGTCGCGGGCGACGCCGTGCCCGTCGAGCAGCATCTGCCCCCAGTTCAGAATCGCAGATTTCGATCCGTTCAGCGCCGCCGCCTCGACCCAGCGCGCAGCCTCCTGCGGCGAGACGGCGAGCCGCGCCCGCAGAGAGTCCGCGGGCTCCTCGACGAGATCCCGATAGGACGGCAGATCGTCCCGCATCGTTACATTTCGGCCCAGCGCCGCAACAGGTTGTGATAGTGGCTGGTCAGCGCCACCACGGCCGGTTCGGTGTCCGGCAGACGCTTGCGGATTTCGATGATCGCGGTGTCGAGATCGTACATCATCGTGCGCATGCCGTCGTCCTTGATCATCGACTGCGTCCAGAAGAACGACGCCCAGCGGCTTCCGCGCGTGATCGGGATCACCCGGTGCAGGCTGGTGGCGGGATAGACCACCATGTCGCCGGCCGGAAATTTCACCGTGTGGCTGCCGTAAGTGTCCTCGACGACAAGCTCGCCGCCGTCGTAATCCTCCGGCGGCGTCAGAAACACCGTCGTCGAGACGTCCGCCCGCATGCGCATGCCATTATGCGGCATCGCGCGGATGGCGCTATCGACATGCGCGTCGAACGTCATCCCGATATCGTATCGATTGAACAGCGGCGGCAGCACGCGCAGCGGCAGCGCCGCCGAATTGAAGGTCGGGTTTCGCCCCAGGGCGCGCAGAATGATGTCGCCCGCCTCCATGGCGGCGGGCGAGCCGTCCGGAATTTGCAGATTGAATTTGGCCTTGGCGGCCTGGTCGCCGGCCGTCACGCGACCGTCGACCCATTCATTCGCTTCCAGAATCGCGCGGATGCGACCGACTTCGTCAGCGGTCAGAACGTTCGGAACATGGACGAGCATGGCGCATACTCACACAGTCATGAACAAAAACAGTCCCGAGGCCCCCCGACGATATCGCCAAGGGGGCCTCAGGTCGGGGGGCATTACCAGCGAGCGGACGCCGTCAGCGTGAACGTGCGGCCAGCGTTCGGAACAGCCCGGTTGTTGAAGAACGTGTCGTAATTCGTCTCGTTCGTCAGATTGTAGACGTTGGCCGCCACCCGATACTTGTCCCACTCGTAGGACAGCATCGCGTCGAACGACACCGCCGACGGGATCAGGTTGGTGTTCGCGCTGGCGGTGAAGACCTCGTCCCGATAGAACACGCCGAAGCCTGCGGTCAGACGTCCCGGCCCCGTGTTGATGAGCGTCGACAGGTTGTAGGTCGTCCACAGCGACAGGTTGTTGTGGGCCACACCCTGAACCTTGTTGCCGATATTCGCGGCCGTGGTCGAGGTCAGCACTTCGCTGCCCATCAGCGCATAGGCGAGCATGATGTTCCACGCCGGCGTGATCTGGCCGGTCAACCCCGCCTCGATGCCCTGAACGCGCTGACGTTCGCCGGTCGCGACCAGATCGCCGGTGGTCGGATCGGTGTAGAGCGCGTTGTCCTTCGTCACCTGGAAGACCGAGCCGGTGATGCCGAGCCGGTTCTGCAAGGCGCTGAGCTTGAAGCCAGCTTCGTAGGTCTTGGCGAATTCAGGCTTGAGGCCGGGCTGCGCCGAATTGAGCGTGGCCGGCGCGCTGGTGATGAACTGGCCCGGCGGCGAGGCCGACTCAGAATACGTGCCGTAGAAGATCTGGTTCTTCCAGGGCTCGTAGATCACGCTGACGCGCGGCGTGACGAAGCTGGTCGATGCCTGCGTATTCGTCACCGACGACAGCACCGGCGGCGTGCCCGTCGAGCCGGTCTGGTGATGGCTGACGTCGTAATTGTCCCAGCGGAAGCCGGCCAGCACCGAGAACTGCTCGGTGAACCACATGCGGTCGCCGAGGAACACGCCGACATCCGTGCCGTGCGATTTGCGCGTGTTGAACGGATTTCGCACATAGCTGTAGCCGCTGGCCTCGAAAATCGGGCTTCTGATCTGCTGCCCCGGCTTGTTGCCGGCGATATAGTAATATTGCCGGTCGTTCTCCGCGTAGAACACATCGACGCCGCCGACCATCTGGTGGCGAATGAAGCCGGTGTTGAACTTCGCAACCGCCGTCGTCAGGTTCTGGATCGCCCAGGATTCCTGATCGTAGGTCGGGCTGCCGCCGACATAGGTCGTGACCGGATTGCCGCCGGCGAAGAACGACGACGCGCAGGTCGCGTCGCAGCCCGGCCCGCTGGTCGAGAAGTAGCGATCATAATAGCCAAGACGGGTGTCGTTGGTAACCGTCAGCCACGGCGTGACTTCGTGCTTGAAGCGCGACGTCAGCATATGCGTGTCGGTGCGATCGACATCGGTGCTCTTGCCGTAGAAGATCGACCGCGGCAGTCCGAACTCGGTGATCGGCCGGCCCGGATTGGCGACGGTGGAGACGCCGCCCGGACCGTTGCTGATCATCGGCACGCCGTATTCCGGCGTGCGATCGTTGTGCTGATAGAGGTAGGTCAGCGCCCAGGTGGTGTCGGTGCCGAGACCGGTCGCGAACGATGCGCCCGCACCATAACGGTCGGAGTGGACATTGTCGCGCCCCGAAACCTTCTGCTCATTGACCATGCCGAAGAAGCGGACGGCCTGCGTCGGATTGAGCTGCTGGTTGATGTCGAACGTGCCGCGCGCCCAGACGCCCGTGCCGAGCAAGCCGTCGACATAATAGGACGTGCCCGGCTTCGCCGTTTTCGACACCTGATTGATCGCGCCGCCGGTGGTGCCCATGCCGAAGCTCTCCGACGACGGCCCCTTGAACACCTGCACCTGCTCGGTGGCGAAGGCGTCGCGCGTATAGACGCCGAAATCGCGCAAGCCGTCGAGATACA
>JADZBF010000406.1 GCA_020852215.1 Lysobacter sp.
GCGGTGCGTGTTCTTTTCCTTATCCCCGCACGGCGGGGAGAGAGAAGGAAGGTACCGGCGAAGGGCCGCCGATCCGCTCGGTAAATGCGCCCGGCGCATGCCTCTTCTGAGATTTTGAACAGGTTCTAAGCCTTACTCGAATGTCTTCGGACTGCGCGACGACGCGCCGTGCGCCATCAGAACTGGTCGATCGGCAATTTCAGATAACGCACGCCGTTGTCGTCCGGCTCCGGCAAATGGCCAGCGCGGATGTTCACTTGCACCGAAGGCAGCAACAGCGCCGGCATCGCCAGCGTCGCGTCGCGCGCGGTGCGCATCGCGACGAATTCGTCTTCGCTCACGCCCTCGCGAACATGGATATTGCCGGCTTTCTGCGCGGCGATCGTGGTTTCGCAGGCGTAGGCGCGCCCACCCGGCGCATAGTCGTGGCAGACGAAGACGCGGGTGTCGTCCGGCAGCGCGAACAGCCGCTGGATCGAGCGATACAACCGATGCGCGTCGCCGCCGGGAAAATCGCAGCGTGCGGTGCCGCCGTCGGGCATGAAGATCGAATCGCCGACGAACAGCGCATCGCCGATGCGATACGCCATGCTGTCGTTGGTGTGGCCGGGCCCCGCGATCACCTCCGCATCGATCTCGCCGAGCGCGAAACGATCGCCGTCGGCGAACAGACGGTCGAACTGCGAGCCGTCGATGGGGAAATGCTCGCCGAGATTGAAGATCGGTCGGAAGGTTTTTTGTACGGCGCGGATGCCTTCGCCGATGGCGAGCGTCGCGTTCGGGAATTCGCCTTTCAGCCATTGCCCCGCGCTCAGATGGTCCGCGTGGGCGTGGGTTTCCAGAATCCAACGCACGTCCAGCCCTTCGGCGCGCGCGCGATCGAAGATCTGCTGCGCCGATGCCGTGCCGGTGCGTCCGGCTTTCGTATCGAAATCCAGCGCCGGGTCGACGATGGCGGCCTGCCGCGTCGCGGGATCGGCGACCAGATAGGTCCAGGTGCAGCTTTCGGTGTGGAAGAAAGGGGCGACGATGGGGGGCATGGCAATTCCCGCTTTTAGTTGATCAATAGTATTGTTTGTTATAGCTGCATGCTCTCATGAGGACGTAATATGACACTCAGTTATGACTACTGGGGGGAGAGATACTCATGGCAAACGTCTATCTTTTAGCCGGTTTTAACAATTGGGGGAAAACGCACTTAATTACGAAACTTTTTAATAAGGGAAAATTTTCAAAATCTATACCTGCGATGCTTGAAGAGCGTCAGTTTTGCGTGGTCCCGCAATCGAATGATGATTTAGGAGAAAGCGGTTTCATTCGTGCATATCAAGAACGAATCAAAGCGCTGGAAGGTAATAACTATTCTGTGACACACGTTGCCGCAGCATTTTGCCCCACAAAAGAAAAGAGAAATGACTCGCTGAATATTTTGAACAAATTGTTTGCCAAAGATAAAGTATTTCTAATCCCGATTGAATACAAATGGTGCGGACATGCGAAATTGCAAATCAGTGATATTGCTCAGTATTATTCGCAAATTAGCAATATGACCATTCATCCGCTTTCTCAAAAAGATCCTGCTAAGGTTGCGTCTGACTTGAAGCGATTGATCGCGCCTTTGTTATAGAATTGGATACCAATTTTGTTGGATTATGAAGTTTTTCACGATGCTGTTATGCCGCCGATGAACGACAAACTTCCTTTACTGATCGACACCGACCCCGGCGTGGACGATGCGCTGGCGCTGCTGATGGCCTTCGACGCGCCGCAGTTCGACGTCGTCGCGCTCACCATCGCCGCCGGCAATGTCGGTTTGAAACATACCGTCGCCAACGCGCTGAAACTGTGCGAAATCGCCGAGGTCGACGTGCCGGTCTTCGCCGGTTGCGACGCGCCGCTACTGCATTCGGCGCCGGACGCTTCGTACGTGCATGGCCGCGACGGTTTCGGCGACATCGACTACGCTCCCGCCGCGAAGCGCGCCGAGGCCGAACACGCGGCGTTGGCGATGATTCGCTTGTCCCACGCACATGCCGGTCGGCTGGTGGTGTGCATGCTCGGGCCGCTGACCAATCTGGCGGTGGCGCTGAAGCTCGACCCGACCTTGCCTCAGCGCATCGGCCGCATGGTGGTGATGGGCGGCGCGGTGACGGGGCAGGGCAACACCACGCCGACCGCCGAATTCAATATCGGTTTCGATCCCGAGGCCGCGCATCTGGTGTTCGAGGCTTTCGCGGCGGCCGGCAGGGTCGTCGAGGTCGCGGATTGGGAGGCGGTGATCCGCCACGGCTTTCTGCATGCCGATGTCGAGCGCTGGCTGCAGGCCGACCATCCCCGCGCCCGGTTCTACGAAGCGATTTCGCGCAAGACCCGGGAATGGTCCGCCGGTCTGCGCGGCGAGCGTTGGCACGCGGCCGATGCCCTGGCCATGGCGATGCTGGTCGCGCCCGAAGGCGTGCGCGAGCGGGCGCTGCGCCCCCTGCGGGTGGAGCTGACCGGGGCCGAGACCCGGGGCGCCACCGTGGTGGACTGGAACCGCCGCAGCGGCCGGCCGGACAACGCCGACATCCTGATGGCTTACGACCAGGCCGGGTTCGAACGCCTGATCCGCCGGGCTCTGCGCGCCGATTGATGCTGGCGGGGGACCCAGGCGGGACGACGTTCGCCGGCCGCCGAAGGGCGTGTTGCCGAGGTCGGGGCGCGATCGTCGTGCGGCGGCTTGAGTCGGACTCCCCGGCGCCGGTATAATGCCCGGCTTTCCGCTCAACTTTGGTGCCGCCATGAAGGCCGACATCCATCCCGAATACCGCCAGGTCGTCTTCCAGGACGTGACCTCGGACTTCAAGATCCTCACCCGTTCGACCCTTGGCAGCAAGGAAACGACGAAGTGGGAAGACGGCAACGAATATCCGCTGATCAAGGTGGAAATCTCGTCGTCGTCGCACCCGTTCTACACGGGCAAGCACAAAATCATCGACACCGGCGGTCGCGTCGACAAGTTCCGCAAGCGCTACGGCAAGTAATCGCGCGTCCGGCGCTTCGGCGTCGTCGCGATCCATCCGTAGTGCTATGCCGATGGCGGTTCGTTCGAACCGCGAAGATCGTCGCATGGCAGCGTCTACCCGCAACGGCCGCCCTCCGGCGGCCGTTGCCGTGTCCGAGCGTTTCGTATCCGCGCGCGTCCGCGCTCCAGCATGCTTACCCACCCCGCTTAGACGAAAGTCCAGCGCCGGTCCGCACGTAGGCTTGTGCGATAATCTTGATGTCTTCGATCCTAACGTCGTCGCGGCGGTGCCGCAGCCGTCGCCTCGGACCGTTTCGCGGCCCTCCGCCTGCGGTCGCCCACGTCATCCCAAGCTCCCCTAAAGTTCATCTGGAGTGCGCCGTGTCTCAACAGGATTCTTCCGTGCCCTCTCAGGTTTCGCTGACCGCCGGCGATAAGTCGGTCGTCTTGCCGGTGCATACGGGCACCCTCGGCAACCCCTGCATCGATATCGCGAAACTGCCGAAGGAAACCGGGTTGTTCACCTACGACTCGGGCTTCATGGCCACCGCGTCGTGCCGTTCGGCCATCACCTACATCGACGGCGACAACGGCGTGTTGATGTATCGCGGTTACCCGATCGAGCAACTCGCCGAGCACTCCAGCTTCCTGGAAGTCGCCTATCTGCTGATGAACGGCGAACTGCCAAGCCAGCCGGAATTCGCGAAGTTCGAACACGAAGTCACGCATCACACGATGATGCACGAGGCCTTCCGCACCTTCCTGTTCGGTTTCCGCCACGACGCGCACCCGATGGCGATGCTGGTCGGCATGTTGGGCTCGATGGCCAGCTTCTACCACAACACGCTGGATCTCGAAGACGCCGAACAGCGCCGCATGGCCGCGATCCGTCTGATCGCGAAGGTGCCGACGATCGCCTCCGCCTGCTATCGCTATTCGATCGGCTGGCCGATCGGCTATCCGAAGAACAATCTCGAATACGTCACCCGCTTCCTGCACATGATGAAGGAAGTGCCGAGCGAGCCGCTCGCGCTCAGCCCGATGGCCGCCAAGGCGATGGATTTGCTGTTCATCCTGCACGCCGATCACGAGCAGAACGCCTCGACTTCGACCGTGCGTCTGGTCGGTTCCACCGGCGCCAATCCCTACGCCTGCGTCGCCGCCGGCGTGGCCGCGCTCTGGGGCCCGGCGCACGGCGGCGCCAACGAAGCCGTGCTCAAGATGCTGGAAGAGATCGGCCGCCCGGATAACGTGCAGTCGGCGATCGACAAGGCGAAAGACAAGAATTCCGGCTTCCGCCTGATGGGCTTCGGTCATCGCGTGTACAAGAACTTCGACCCGCGCGCGAAGATCATCCGCGAAATGTGCCACAAGGTGCTGAACGAGTTGGGCGTGAACGATCCGTTGCTGGAAGTGGCGATGAAGTTGGAAGAGGCCGCGCTGAAGGACGATTACTTCGTGCAGCGCAAGCTCTATCCGAACGTCGATTTCTATTCCGGCATCATCTACAAGGCGCTGGGCATTCCGACCGAAATGTTCACGGTCATGTTCGCCATCGCGCGCACCGCGGGTTGGGTCGCGCATTGGCTGGAACAGCAGACCGACCCGGAAGCCAAGATCGGTCGCCCGCGTCAGATCTACACGGGTTATGCGGCGCGCGATTACGCGTCGTTCGACAAGCGCTGATCGCCCTCACCCAGACGCCCACGAAAACCTCGCTTAGGCGAGGTTTTCGCGTTTTCGCCCGATGCGGCGGCGAGCAACTGAATCGCGGCCGGCGATTCGCGTTACGCCAACAACGACCGCAGCATCCATGCGTTTTTCTCGTGGATGTTGAGGCGCTGCGTCAGCAGATCGACGGTCGGGTCGTCGCCGGCGCCGTCGGCGGTCTTCAGCACTTTGCGCGCGGTGCGGCACACCGCTTCGTTGCCCGAGACCAACTGCCGCACCATTTCGCGCCAATCGGTCGCATCCACGTCCGCGTCATCGGCGATGGAGCCGAGCTTGACGAATTCGGCGTACGAGCCGGGCGCGCGGTAGCCCAGGGCGCGGATGCGCTCGGCGATCGCGTCCAGCGCGGTCCATTCTTCGGTGTACTGGCCCTCGAACATCAGGTGCAGGGTATTGAACATCGGTCCGGTCACGTTCCAATGGAAGTTGTGCGTTTTCAGGTAGAGCGTGTAGCTATCGGCGAGAAATCGCGACAGGCCGTCGGCGGTCTTTTTCCGGTCGCCGGTCGAGATGCCGATATCGATCTGAGGCACCCCGGCGGCGGCGTCCTTCTTGCTCGGCTTTTCGGTTTTCGCGGATTTGGCCATGACTCGTCTCCAGGCGGTAGTTAGGTCAGACTATCGTCCTCCATATTGGATTAGAAATCCGTTGTCGCGATCGTCGCAGTCGATCGCGTCGATCGCCGATGGCCGACCCTCAAGCCCCTCTTCGCCGCGAATTGCAACGCGCCCGCCTCCATGTGGATGGCGCGCTGGCGCGCGACCGCGGGCGCTTGCTGGCGCTGTGGTCGCGTTGGAACGCCAAGCCCGCCGATGCCGCCGCGCGCGCTGCGTTCGACGCGGCGTTGGCGGTTTCGACGACGGCGCGCGAAGCGCGACAGGCCGCGTTGCCGGCGCCCGGCGAGATCGATCCCGCGCTGCCCATCGCCGCCGAGGCCGAACGCATCGCCGCGCTGATTCGCGATCATCCGGTGGTGGTGATCGCGGGCGAGACCGGCTCGGGCAAGACCACGCAATTGCCGAAGTTGTGTCTTGCCGCCGGGCGCGGCGCGGCCGGCATGATCGGCTGCACCCAGCCGCGCCGGATCGCCGCGCGCGCGGTGGCGCGTCGCGTCGCCGACGAGCTGAAGACGCCGCTGGGCGGCGCGGTGGGCTATCAGGTGCGCTTCAACGAAACCGTCGGCGAGCGCACCGCGATCAAATTCATGACCGACGGCATTCTGCTGGCGGAAATCCAATCCGACCGCTGGCTGTCGGCCTACGACACGATCATCGTCGACGAGGCGCACGAACGCAGCCTCAACATCGATTTTCTGCTCGGCTATCTCAAACGATTGCTGGTGAAACGTCGCGATCTGAAGGTGATCGTCACCTCCGCGACCATCGACACCGAACGTTTCTCGCGGCATTTCGACAACGCGCCGGTGGTGAGCGTGGAAGGGCGCGGCTATCCGGTGGAAGTGCGCTATCGCCCGCTCGACGGCGACGAAGGCGAGGAGGGCGAAGTCGTCGCGACCCGCGACGGTGGTGCACGCGAAGCGGGACGTTCGGTGCTCGACGGCATCGTCGCCGCCTGCGACGAGATCGCCCGCGATGGGCGCGGCGGCGATACCCTGATTTTTCTGCCGGGCGAGCGCGAGATTCGCGATGCGCACCAGGCGCTGGAACGCCGCAAATACCGGCATACCGAAGTGCTGCCGCTGTATGCGCGCTTGTCGGCGCGCGATCAGGACCGCGTGTTCAACCCCGGCACCCAGCGACGCATCGTGTTGGCGACCAACGTCGCCGAAAC
>JADZBF010000407.1 GCA_020852215.1 Lysobacter sp.
CGGATCGTGCTGGAGCCGGTCGGCCGCAACACCGCACCGGCCATCGCCGCTGCGGCGCTGATCGCGCGCGCCGATCCGCAGCACGAGGACGGCGACCCGCTGCTGCTGGTGCTGCCGTCCGATCATGTGGTTCGCGATGCCGAAGCCTTCCGTGCCGCGGTGCGCGCCGCGATGCCTGCGGCCGAAGCGGGGGCGCTGGTCACGTTCGGCATCGTGCCGAACGCGCCGGAAACCGGCTTCGGTTACATCCAAACGGACATCGGCGATGCGTGCGGCGGCGTGCGCGATGTGCGCCGTTTCGTGGAAAAACCGGATGCAGCCACAGCGCAGCGTTATCTCGACGAAGGCGGTTACTACTGGAACAGCGGCATGTTCCTGTTCCGCGCCTCGCGCTATCTCGAAGAACTCGGCAAATACCGCCCCGATATCCTCGCCGCCGCGCGTGCGGCCTGCGCTCACCTTGACCCGGACGACGCGACGCGGGACAGCCTGTTCCTGCGACTGGATCGCGAGGCCTTCGCCGCGTCGCCGTCGGAATCCATCGACTACGCAGTGATGGAAAACACCGACGCGGCGAAAGTGCTGCCCGTGGACATCGGTTGGAACGATGTCGGTTCGTGGTCCGCGTTGTGGGAAGTCAGCGAGCAGGACGGCGACGGCAACGCGCATCACGGCGACGTGATCGCGATCGATACCCGCAACAGTTACGCCTACGCGCAGCGTTTGGTGGCCTTGGTCGGCGTGGACGACTTGGTGGTGGTCGAGACCGACGACGCGGTGCTGGTGGCCGCGAAAGACAAAGTGCAGGACGTGAAGCGTGTGGTCGAGCGCTTGAAAGCCGAGCAGCGCACGCAGGCCGCGCTGCATCGCGAGGTGCATCGCCCGTGGGGCAGCTACGATTCGGTGGATGCGGGCGACGGCTTCCAAGTCAAGCGCATCAAAGTCAAACCCGGCGCATCGCTGTCGCTGCAGTCGCATAACCGCCGCGCCGAGCATTGGATCGTGGTCCGCGGTACCGCACGCGTCACCCGAAACAACGACGTGTTCGAACTGTTCGCCAACCAATCGACTTACATTCCGATCGGGGCGAAACATCGCCTCGAAAACCCGGGCGCCGAAGTGCTGGAGTTGATCGAAGTGCAGTCCGGCGACTATTTGGGCGAGGACGATATCGTGCGGTATGAAGATGTGAACGGAAGAGGCTGAGCGCCCCTCACCCTCGCTCGCTACGCTCGCTCTGCCCTCTCCCCGCAAAGCGGGGAGAGGGTGCCCGATAGGGCGGGTGAGGGGGCTTTTGAACCCGGCATGGGAGAGGACATGACACGCTTGGAACAGTCTGAACAAGAGCTCGAAATTTTCCGTTTTTTTGTGCGCATAACGCCCTTATAGCCATGCCCACGCCCCTCGACACCAAAATTCCGCCGCCGGTCGTGATGCTCTTGTTGTGCATCGCGATGTGGTTCGTGGCGCGCGCCTTTCCGGAAGCACGCATGGCGTTGCCGTGGTCGGGCGCGATCGGTGGGGTGTTGGTACTGCTCGGCTTGGCGTTGGAATTGCGGCCAGCGTTCCAGTTCGCGCGGGCCCGTACGACCGTCAATCCGATGCGGCCCACGACCAGCGCCGCGTTGGTCACGTCCGGTTTTTATCGGTTCTCGCGCAATCCGATGTATGTCGGGCAGGCATTGCTGCTGCTCGGCGTCGCTTGCTTGTTGCGCAACGCGTACGCATTTTTCGCGTTGCCGGCGCTGATCGCCTACATCACCGTGTTCCAGATTCTTCCCGAAGAACGCGCGCTGTCGGCGAAATTCGGCGCGGAATACGACGCGTATCGCCGCCGCGTGCGGCGGTGGTTGTGATGTCTCTGCGTGAACCGACCGAGGTGCTCGTCATGCCGTCGCGCGTTCGCCTTCGCGAAGCGAACCGTGCCGATATTCCGGGGCTATGGGACGTGCGCTACGCCGTTCGCGAGAACACGCTGACGCCGGGCCGTCTCAGCGAAGAGGACGTGCGTCGCGAGATCGAAGACACCGGTAAGGGTTGGGTCGTCGAGGAAGACGGACGCATCGTCGCGTTCGCGATCGGGAATGCCGAAACCGGAAACATTTGGGCGCTGTTCGTCCACCCCGAATACGAAGGTCGCGGTTACGGCGGTCGTTTGCACGAAACGATGCTGGCCTGGCTGCGCACGCAGCCGGTCGCCTCGCTCTGGCTCACTACCGACGCGGATTCGCGTGCTTGCGGCTTTTACGCGAAGAGAGGATGGTCGCGCGTCGGCGTATCCGAATCGGGTGAGGTGCGTTTCGAACGCAGCAATTCGGCGTGACTGGTCTCGCGACGTGCCGCATCGCGCGATCTCTTGTCGCGCAGGCTCCTGTCGCGCACGTTCACCCCAACCCCGCCAACCACTCGTCGTCCGAACCTTCGTTGACGCCCTCGAACAAGAACGTCGACAGGTAGCGTTCGCCGGTGTCGGGCAACATCGCCAAAATCACCGAACCTTCCGGCGCATCCTGCGCGACGTGAAGCGCGGCGGCGACGGTGGCGCCGGCGGAAATGCCGACGAAAATGCCTTCTTCCGTCGCCAGACGACGCGAGGTGTCGCGCGCCAGCACATCGTCGATGGGAATGTTTTCGTCGGCGATGTTGCGATTGAGTACGGCCGGCAGGAAGTCGGGCGTCCAGCCTTGGATTTTGTGCGGCTTCCATTCGTCGCCCTTCAGCAACGCGGCGCCTGCCGGTTCGCTGGTGACGATGCGGATGTCGGGACGCGCGAGTTTCAAGACTTCGCCCGCGCCGGTGATGGTGCCGCCGGTGCCCCAGCCGCTGACGAAATAATCGAGCCGCTTGCCGGCGAAATCGCGCAGGATTTCCGGGCCGGTGGTGCTGCGATGATAGGCGGGGTTGGCTTCGTTCTCGAATTGGCGGGCGAGGAACCAGCCGTGTTTCTCGGCCAATTCTTTCGCCTTGCGCACCATGCCGCTGCCGCGTTCGGCGGCGGGGGTGAGAATGACCTTCGCGCCGTATGCGCGCATCAGTTTGCGGCGTTCGATCGAGAAGGTTTCGGTCATCACCGCGACGAAGCGATAACCGCGCGCGGCGGCCACCCTCGCCAACGCGACGCCGGTATTGCCGGAAGTCGCTTCGACGATGGTATCGCCGGGCTTCAACAAACCTTTGCGTTCCGCGTCGAGCACGATGGCGAGCGCAAGGCGATCCTTGACCGAGCCGCCCGGATTGAAGGCTTCGACCTTCACGTAAAAATCGACGTGCTTGGGCGCGATGCGTTGGGTTTTGACGATCGGCGTGCCGCCGATGGTGTCGAGAATGCTGTCGTAGAGAGCCATGAGAAGTACCTGCGGTGATCTGCGAAATTCGGATGAATTTATGTGGATGCAGTAGAGAGTGCGATGCGTTCAAAGAAATGCGGCGGCGCGCCGACGACATCGCAGGCGCGTTCGCGATTTCCGACGGCCGTCTTGTGCGATGTTCATGCGGCCTCCGCGTACGACGGCGCGTGCGGCCCGACCTGCTGCGAGTTTTGCTGATAAATCGCATCGCTCGTCGCTTCCGGCGCTTGCGTTGCGGGGGGCGCGCCCAAAGGTGCGGCACCGAACCAATGCAGGCGTTCCGCCAACGCCGCCGTTTCGCCGATCAACAGCAAGGCCGGCGATCGCGCGCCGTGGGCGTGTGCGCGCTCGGGCAGATCGGCGAGCTTGCCGACGATCACGCGTTGTTCGGCGCGCCCGCCGTTTTCGACCAGCGCGAACGGCGTCTCGGGTGCGCGGCCGTGGGCGAGCAGGCGGTCGCGAATGCGTCCCAAACCCGCGACGCCCATGTACAGCGCGAGCGTGCGCTGCGGTTGCGCGAGCGTTCGCCAATCCAGCGTGTCTTCGCCGGTTTCGTGCGCGGTCGCCAACACCACGGATTGCGCGTGATCGCGATGCGTCAGCGGCACGCCCGCGTAGGCCGCGCAGGCCAGCGCGGCGGTGATGCCCGGCACCACCTCGTAGGCGATGCCGTGCGCGCGCAGACATTCCAGCTCTTCGCCGCCGCGGCCGAAGACGAAACCGTCGCCGCCCTTCAAACGCACGACATGCCGGCCGGCGCGCGCGTGTTCCAGCATCAGCGCATGGATTTGCGCTTGTGTGGTGCGGTGATGCCCGGCTTCCTTCGCCACTTCGATGCGCTCAGCGTCGCGGCGCGCGAGTTCGAGCACCTCGGGCGCGACCAAACGGTCGTGCAAAATCACGTCGGCCTCGTTCAAGGCGCGCAGCCCGCGCAGCGTGAGCAACCCCGCATCGCCCGGACCGGCGCCGACGAGAGTGACGCGACCGAGACGATGAGAGGGCGCGTTTTCCGTATCCGCGATGGTTTCGGCTGCAGTGTCCGGCGCTATTTGCGGTGCCGTCGCTGCGGCGATGGCGTCGAGCAAGATGCGTTCGGCCTCCGTTGCATGTCCGCTGCGCAATGCGCGCGGCACATCGCCCACCAGCAGAGCGGCGAACCAACGGCGCCGTGCGGCGAGATCGGGCAGCGCTTCGCGGATGCGCGCGCGATGACGCAACAGCAACCTCGCCAGCGGCGCGAGTGTGGGATCGAGTTCGGCTTCCCAGCGTTCGCGCAGATGCCGGGCCAGCATCGGCGCGCCGCCGCCGCTGGAAATGGCGATCTGCAGCGGTCCGCGTTCGATGCGGGCGGGCAGTTGCGCGCTGGAATGCGCGATATCGTCCACCGCGTTGACCCACAGCTTGCGCACTTCGCCGGCATCGGCGACGCGGCGATTGACCTCGGCGTCGTCGGTCGCGGCTACCGCGAACCAAGCTTCGTCCAGCCAGGTGGGCTCGAATTCGCCGGGAAGATGCTCGATCCGGCCGGCTGCGGCCAGTTCGGCCAGTTCCGGGACCAATGCGGGGGCGCCGACGCGGACACGGGCGCCGGCCTCGAGCAGGGTGCCGACCTTGCGTCGCGCCACCGCGCCGCCGCCCACGACCAGCACCAAGCGGCCGCGCAGATCCAAAAACGCCGGGAATAGCCTGGGCGCAGAAGAGTCGGCGGCGGTGGCGACGGCGTTCGGCATGGTTGGCGGGCCGGAGAAAGTCGTTTCACGCTAGGCCGTGCGGCCTGGGACGGGAAATAAGCGGGCGGCGTTCCTTCATAACTTTTTGGAATATAAGGGATATATTCATTTCCCTGGGTTATGCCATAGGGTGTGGCGATGCCATCGCCTTCTCTCCTTCGTTCGGGTTCGAGCCCCATGTCGTCTTTTCGCTGCCCAGGGTGTTGTCGCTGTCGCCGATCCGGTCGCGTCCGCCGACCGGCCGACCGTTTCGCCCTGGCCCGAACTCGAACACGCCCATGACCCTCGCCCAACTCCGCTATTTCGTCGCCATCGCCGACGCCGGTTTCAACATCACCTTGGCGGCCGATCACGTTCACGCCACCCAGCCGGGCCTGTCCAAGCAACTCAAACAGTTGGAGGACGAACTGGGGTTTCTGTTGTTCGTGCGCAAAGGCCGCAGTCTCGAAGGGCTGACGCCCGCCGGTGCGCAGGTGCTGCACCACGCGCGCAAGTTGTTGGCCGAGGCCGCGAACATCCGCGCACTGGCCGCGAATCAGCGGCGCGACGGTCAGGGCGATCTGTCGATCGCCACCACGCATACCCAGGCCCGTTTCGTGCTGCCGCCGGTGATCTCGCATCTGCATCAGGCATATCCGCAACTGAGCATCCATCTGCAGCCCAGCGCCGACGCCGACGTTTTGCAGCAACTGGCGCGCGGCGAAGCCGATCTTGCCTTGATCAGCACCGCGGGCGCGGCGCCGGCCGATGGCATCGCCGTGCCGATGTTCCGCTGGCGTCGCATCGTATTGGTGCCGCGCGCGCACCCGCTGGCTGCGAGCGGCAAGTCGCCGACGCTCGCCGACCTCGCCGCCTATCCGCTGGTGAGTTACGAGTCTTCGCTGCGTCCCGATTCGTCGCTGCGTCGCGCTTTTCTCGGCGCGGGTCTGGAGCCGCAGTTGGCGATGACCGCGCGCGACGCCGATCTGATCAAAACCTATGTGCGCGCCGGTTTGGGCATCGGTTTGTTGGCCGAAATGGCGGTGAGCGCGATTCACGACAGCGACCTCGTCGCGTTGCCCGCGCCGGACGCGGTGCCCGAATGCACGGCGTGGGCCGTACTGCCGCGCGAACGCGTACTGCGCGATTACACCGTGGATCTGCTGGTGGCCTTGGCGCCGCAACTCGACCGTCACGATTTGCGCCGCGTGCTGGCCGGAAATTCTGCGCCGCAATGGCCCGCCGCGCCGACGTGGACCGAACTGAGTCAAGCGATCACCAACTGAACCATGGATCCGGATCGATCGCAGCGAACCCAGGCATCGACTCGCACTGGCACGCGAGCGTCGATCGTCGCCGGAGCCGCGACGGTAGCGGTCATCACGCTGGGCTTCGTGGTGCAGGCGCTGCGTCGCGGATACGGTTTTCCAAGCTATTTGCTGCAGGCCGATTACGCCCTTTCGTTGACGGCCGCTACCGCGCTTTCGCTGGCGTTGATGTGGCGATGGCGCGCGCGTCTGGGCTGGTTCCAGGTGCCGATGGCGCCGGTTCTGACCTACACGTTTCTGGCGTTGCTCGCGCTGGCGTTGCGTAGCGGTTGAGTGGTGATTCGCCGCTGCGTCAGCGGCA
>JADZBF010000408.1 GCA_020852215.1 Lysobacter sp.
AATGCCAGCGGTGCGATTATTGCGACGGGTGGGCAGGCGACGCCATCGAACTACATTGCGATTGCGACCGGCGATTTCGACGGCAACGGTGCATCGGATGTGCTGTGGCGTTCGGGCGCGAACGTTCGGATGTGGCTGAAGAATCCGACGGGTGGTTATACCGACAATCTGGTCAACACCTATCCGGTGGGCTGGCGTCTGGTTGGTGCGGGCGACGTCAACGGCGATGGCAAGGCTGATCTTTTCTGGCAATTGGGAACGACGGTGAGCGTGTGGCTGATGAACGGCAGCGGTATCGCCAACTACACGAACGCCTCGATCGCGCTGGGCAATGCCGGCAATCTGCCGCTGGCGGTCGCTGATTTCAGTTGCGATGGACGTGCGGACGTGCTGTGGCGCAATACCAATAACGAGTTGGTCACTTGGGTGGCGCAGTCCACCGGCAGCAACGCGACGTCCACTGCGTTCGCGCAGCAGACGATCGCGACGTACCCGAATGGATGGATGACGCGCGGGGCGGGGGACTTCAACGGCGACGGTTGCCAGGACATCACATGGTTCAACAGCAGCGCGTTGAGCTACTGGCTGATGAGCGCCAATGGCAGCGGCGTCATCAGCATCACCGGGACGGGCGGCCGGGCGCTTCCGGGGGCAGCGAACCTGATTGCGATCGTGGACATCAACGGCAATGGCTTGGCCGATGCCGCGATCCGCGAACCGAACGGGGTGATGAGCGCATTGATGGACTTCGGGACCGGCACCGCGCAGCAAAGCCTGTTTACTTATCCGGCCGGTTGGCTGGCTGTCGATGGCCAGAGTCCGTATATCTGGCGGCGTAACGTGAGCAACGACCTCAATGGCGACCAACGCTCAGACTTGGGGTGGACGAACGGTAGCGCGTACAGCTATTGGACGATGTTCGGGAGCGTGGTGCAGACGGTCGGCGGCCAGAACTTCACGACGGCCCGGACCGTGATTGGAGCCGGCGACTTCGATGGCGATCTGCTGCAAGACGTGCTGTTCCGGACGAATGCGGGCGAGCTGGTGCGCTGGCGTCGCACCCAGACGCAGTTCGTGGAAGAAGCGATCAGCGGCTACCCGGCCGGCTGGACGGTTGCGGGTATCGCGGACATCGACGGGGACGGTCGCGACGATATTCTTTGGCAGAATGGCGCGAGCTTCAGTTACTGGGCGATGGAGGGCAATACGGTCCGCTTGGTGGGCGGTCAATCGCTGCCGTCGGCGTACACGCCCCTGGCGGCGGCCGACCTTGATGGCGATGGCCGATCGGACGTGCTGTGGCGGGCCAGTGACAACCAGATGCATGTCAGCAAGAGCGTCGGTCTTGCGTTCAATAACGCTCCGATCGGCGCGTATCCGACCGGGTGGACGTTCCTGGGCGCAGGGGATGTCGACGGCGACCTCGCCCATGATTTGATGTGGCATAACGGCAGCGGCGTGTTCACTCACTGGAGGATGTTGGGTTTCAGTCCGTCGCCGCAGCCGGGTCAAGCGATGGCGCTCACCGGCACTGTGGTGGCGACGGGCGATTACGACGGCAACGGCCGCACCGATCTGGTGTGGCGCACCAGTAGCGACCAACTGATCCTCGCGATTCCCAACGGCACCCCGACACAAGCTGCGAGCACCTACGCCATCACCAGCTATCCGGGCGGGTGGACCTCGGTAAGGTAACTTCCAAGAAATCGCGGCTGACTGCAAAATTCCGCGCGCCGAAGCCTTCACAAGCTCGGCGCGCGCGAATAAGCAAGCCGAAGACAATCATCTTCTAATTCGCGCGACGGTTCCGTCGCGCTTTTTTTGTATTGGATGGTAATGGCTGATATGATCCCGACCGAATACATATTAAGCACATGGCCTTCAAGAGCCTGCTCGATCGCATCGATCTAGGAATTCCCTCATTACTTACTGCCAGTATCTATTCATGGATCACGCTAGCCGCGACGAATACATCCAACTCATACAAAACTTTTTTGCTCATGAAGTAAAACTGAGGCTGGAATCCGACTGGCCGGTGACCGACGCCGCCTATCAGAACTTGAGCGACGCGGATACAGCATTGATCGAAAGGCGCGTAGGCGATGTCTTCGGCGATGCCGAACGAGAGGCGCTTGAGCGTTGGCGTGACGCCAGTTACCCGCATTACCGCCGCGAGATTCTTCGATACGGTTGCTCGGTCGAAACCGAGCTGCTTTGGCGCAAGACCCTTATGACGCCTGCGACTCCGCCCGCCGAAGTGCATAGCATGATGCGCAACGAGGTGTTCGCCGGAGACCTTTATTCGGGCGACATGATCGTGGCTGCGCTCAAACGTGCAGGCATGGAACTGATTGACCATGCGCGATATCTCGACTTCGGTTGCTCATCCGGCGCCTTGGTACGGAATTTAGCGGCCGCTTTTCCCGGCTCGCGCTGGCACGGCTGCGACCCGGTGAAAGATTCCATCGCTTGGGCGGGTCAGCACATTCCTTTCGTCAGCTTCTACAACAGCATGCAGCAACCGCCGCTCGAATACCCGGATCGATTTTTCAATGGGGTATATGCTGTCTCTATATGGTCGCACTTCTCCGAGCGCGCGGCATTGGCATGGTTCGAAGAAATGCATCGCTTGATCTCGCCAGGCGGCTTTCTCGTTTTTACCACACACGGCATACGTAGCATTTACTACTATTTGTCCGAAGATAGAATCCTATTCGATACCGCGAAGACATTGATGCGCGACATGTCCGAAACGGGTTACGGTTTCCAACCCGTGTGGGAGAACGGTTCTAAGGAAGCGGATTTTCTCGAAACCAGCGATTGGGGCAATGCGTACTTCACGCTCACTTGGGTGACTATGCACTTAGGGGCAAAATGGCGTGTTCGAGACTATGTGCCGGGCATCAACCAGTGCAATCAGGATATCTATGTCCTAGAGCGGACATAGCCGAAATGCGGACTGTCATCGCGAGCACATTCGATAGCCGCGCATCGTAATATGGTCAGTTGAAAAGTGAGCGTAGCCAGCGCAGTCCTCGTGTGAGCCGCCACGAACAGGACGCGTAGATAAAAGCCAACTCATCTCTTGCCGCAGCCAATTCGCGTTGAAATGCGATGGCGCTTCCCGCTTCGATTGACGCCCGAGCCTCGGCGTCCACAAGAGCGGTGCGAGCGGATTCGATGTCTTGTTGCAAGCGACTTTGCTCGGCATGCGCACCGGCGATGTATTGCGAATGCGACAGTTGCAACGATGCGAGCCGCTCCCCGAGATCAACCGACTCACGCTTCGCCGCGACAATCGCCTGTTCTCGCTCGTTCTCGCGGGAAGCGAACTCGTGCCGTAGCGCTTGCAACTCACTGGCGAGCGAGTTGCGCTCTTCGAGAACGAGATCGCGTGCACTGCGCGCCTCGCTCAGTTCTCGGTCGCGGATGACGACCAACCGCTCGAAATGGCCGCGTTTCGCATCCGATTCGATCACTTCGCTTCGCGCGGCCTGCAACTGTTCGGCCAGCGCGTCGCGTTCTCGAAGCGAAGCATCGCATGCGGCTACGGACTCGTTGAGTTCGCGATCGCGAATGACGAAAGATCGCTCGAAATGCAACCGTTTGACATCCGTTTCGATCGCATCGCCGAGGCTTTCGAACAGACGGCGGATGCGCACCGCGGCGCCATTCGTCTCTGCAGCCGCAAGCGTGCGAAGCGGCGGGGTGACATCCGCTCCGACCAGCAGTACGCCAAGGCCATGGGAGTGGGTGAATTCGAACGATGGGTACCGCTCTCGGAGCTCGGCCCACAGTTTCCAAACGCCGAAATCGCGCTCCCGAACCACGGTATCGTGGAACAACACGACGCCACGTGCGGACATCTTCGGCAACCATGTCTCGAAATCATGCCGCACCGCTTCGTAGGTATGCAGCCCATCGATATGCAACACATCGACCGAACCATCGGCGAACTGAGGCAAGGCGTCGTCGAAGGCCATGCGCAGCAATTGAGAGAAGCCGGCGTATTCGCGATCGTGATCTGCCTTCAAGGTCAGGTAGATTTCGTCGCCGTAATGGCCGGCGTGCTCATCGCCTTGCCAAGTGTCGATCGCGAAGCATCGCGTAGGCAGGCCGCGATCGCGCACCGCTTGACAGAAGGCCATGTAGGAGGCGCCCGCGTGAGTGCCGAGCTCGACAACGACAGTCGGCTGGCAGAGTTCGACGAGCCACGAGGCAAACGGCAGGTGCCCGACCCAAGCGCTCGGCGGCAAATAGCGCGGCCGTGCGAACATGCCTTCGGCGAACATGAAGTCGGCCATTTTCTCACCCCGTCAACAACGTGTTCGATGCGCGCGCCAAGGTGCCGGCGAGTCGCGTCCGTAACGAGCGTTTCTGCGACTTGCGGAATACGCCGACGGTATCGCCCCATTCGCTGCTGCCCGGATCGGGATGCGGTTGCCAGTCCGTCGTCACTTCCAACAATTCGGCGCCGGTGTATTTCGCCAGCGCTCGATACCCATCGGGATAGAAGCGCCAACAATCCTGAGGATAGCGATGCTCAGAGCCCCGTGAGGGCGCGATCAGGAAAATCATGCCTCCGGGCTTCAGCACTCGATCCATCTCCAGCCACGTCAGCCAGAAGAATTCCACATGCTCGAACGCCTGCCCGGATACGATCAAATCCACGGACTGCGACGCCAATGGAAACCGGTACGGCGAACTCAACACGATATCGACACCAGGCCCCGCCTCCAGATCGATGCCGCGATACTGGACATGCGGCAGGTCGAACAGCGGCCGGTATGAACCATTGACGTCGTAGGCACCGATGTCAATCACAGACAATGGGCGCACAGCGCTCAAGTGCCTGTTGATCACATCTCGCATATGTTCGTATGAGCTAACGTGCACTGTCGTCTCTGCGCGGAGAAGTTCGTGGAGCTGCGACCGATGATCAAAATCGCATCGGTCGCAGCAGCGTGTCGACTACTGAACTTGCACGACGACCTTGCTGTCGCACTCGATCAGACGGTCTTTCGTGCCCGTCAGTATGTAAAACCGGTATTTGCCTGCCGCGGACGGAAATTTACCGACGAGCCGAAAACCGGACATGGTGAATTGCTTATTTTCGCCAGCGACATCGGCGCGCTCGGTGCGATCGCCGCTGAGTAACGTACCCTTCATGCTCTTATCGTAAGGCTTGAAGAGGCCGAAGATCGCCGCTGGCACCGGATCGTCCTTCGAAGAAGTGATATTCCAGCCGGACGCCACAACGTCGCCGTCCGCCGGATAAGGCCGCGGCACGACAGGCTTGTCGTTGAAGTAATCGACCGGCGTCATGCATTCTCCGATCTCGATGATGGCGGTATCGAAACCTGTCGGCATGTCGACGTTCGCATCCAACATCACCGGGCCGCTTTCGTCGATGGCCGACGGAGCGGGCGCAGGCGTGGTGGGCGCTGCGTCGGCAGTCGGCGGCGTAGACGCTTCGGCAGCCGGTTCTAAGGAAGCGGCAGAATCCTGCGGCTGCGTACGATCGCTGCAACCGATCGTCATCAGACACAGCGCGGTAAGCGTTAAAGCCTGAATCTTCATTTCATCTCCACAAGTTGTTCGAAATATTGCGCGAGACCCTGTTCAAGGGTCAGGGAAGGCATCCAGTCGAGTTCAGACGCGGCTAAACCGATATCCAGCGATATCCGATCGACTTCATAGACCGCTTTGGGTCGATATGCGTATTGCAAGCTGATGCCCGAAACGTCCGTACACATCCGGATGAGGTGGTCAGTGTCGACGCCTTTACCAGAACCGATATTGAACAAGTCGAGCGGCCCCTCGTAGGCGAGCGAGCGGGCGAAAGCATGAGCGACATCCGATACGTGCACATAATCGCGAACTTGGGTGCCGTCGCCCCACACAGCGAATTCGCCGCCTTTGCTCATGGAATGGAAGATACGACCGATCACGCCATGCGCCCGCTGCGACTCTTGGCCCACACCGAACGGATTGCCGATACGCAGCACCATCAAGCGGCAATCGGTACGCGTCAAACGCGCGCGCAATAACGCCTCGATCGCAAGCTTTTGCGCGCCGTACAAACCGATCGGATGGCACGCCATGTCTTCGCGAGCGCCGACGACATCCGCGCCGTATATGGTGCCGCCCGAGGAAGCGAAGACCAGCCGTCCCACACCGGCAACGCAGCAGGCATCGGCCAAGCTGCTCGCCAGTTGCACATTGCGCAGATAACCCGGCCAACCCGCGTTCTCTGCGCTACCGGGTACGAGATCTCCGGCGAGATGGAGGCAAACATCGGCGCCTGCCAGCAAATCCATCAACGGCGCGTCGGCGGCGAATAAATCGCAGACTCGTTCATGCGCGTCGCCACGCGGACGACGCACGACACTGATCGCCTCATGCCCTTCGGAACGCAGGCGTGCGATGGCATGACTGCCAAGAAACCCGCCGCCGCCGAGCACGACGATCTTCATGGCGCGCAGGTCTCCCCGGTGAGCATCGCGCAAACTCGGTCCACCTCGCGGCCCCAACTCGTTTCGGTCACGAAGCTCAAAGCCCGTTCGATCTGCGCTTTTCGGCGACTCTCATCGTCGAGCAAGCCGACGATGGCATCGGCGATGCTTTCCGGCGTCGGGCGGCTATACGTCACTACCTCGGGGGTAAGCCCCCACGTCGCGCAAGCGTCGTCGTTGGTGACGACCGCGCAGCCGCACGCCATCACTTCGTAGGGCAGCAACGACATGTTGCTGAATGACAAAATCAACGCGACATCGCATTGCGAATACAGGTCCGGCAATTCGGCGGTCGACAACACGCCGCAGTTGAGATGCACATGATCGAAACGATACCCGGAGATGTCCCAACCTGCGAATATGAATTCGACGTCCGGGCAGCGCCGGCCAACCAAATCCAACGCGAGCATCCCGAGCTCGAAGCCGCGTCGAGACGTCGGAGGGCGAACATAGAAAAAAACGCGACGGATATTTTCGCGCTTACCGTGCGGGCGGTACAAATCGTGATCGTAGGAAAAGCCAAAATGACCCAAGGCCTTCACGCCATGACAGGCTTCGATCTGTTTCTCGATCCAGCCGCCAGCGCAGATCATTCGATAGCCGAAATCGTAGGTATGCTCCGCCGCGACCGCATCGAAACCCGCCGAGTAGAACAGCGGCTCGTAATCCTGAATGAAATAATACTTTTCGACGCCCCGCGGGTTGTAATGACGCAAGTAATAAGCGGTGAGCCAACTCGTGGCAACGGCAACGCGCGCTGCGGGCAAGCTGTCGTGCTGGAAGTAGACGCGAGCGGAGATATCACCGAAATAGGCGCGAATCTTCGCCGCAGCTACTCCTTGATTGGCATGTTCGTTTTGGCCGACGATCACGATGCCGCAGCGCATGCCGCGAGCTTCGAGCCCGCGCACGAAACGGAAGATATTCAAATGCCCGCCCGAACCCGCGCCGAAATCCGGAATGAACCATAAGGCCTCCACCGTATCCGCTGAGTCCTCGCTCACGGCGATCCCCACCGGAAATTCGGTGGAGGTGGATGGCAAATAGATCGCATTAAAAAAACGCATCACGTCGATCTTCGGAGGCAACTGGGTCTCGACGGGCGCGACCTTCCGCGACGCGGCGCCGAGCGTCCGCGAAAGCGCGGAACGCAAACCGTCGTCCTTGGCTATTTTCAGAAACTTGCGGATCGCGGCCATTGGCGTGAAGGGTCCATATTTCATTCGTGTGTCGAGCGACACGATGCGCAGGAACCAACCCGGAAGAGGTTGCGCTCTCGCTCCCAGAAGATAACCTGCTTGTTTAGCGAAATTGCACGCCGCCACCTGACTCGCGGCAATCGCGCCGCCGTTATCGGCTTTCATGGTATAGCGAAAATCGCGCTTAGCGCAGGCGTAGCCGTTGCGGAACGCCGAACGATAAGAAGCGGCCAGCACATATCCAAATAGCGACCTCAGCGCGGACGATTCGTCGAACGAGCGACGGAAAGTCTCGATCACTCCGTAATCGTGCGAATGCTTCACCACTGCGTCGTGCGCATAGGCCTTGCTGTAGCCGCGCTCGATGATTGTTTTCGCCCACAGTTGGTCCTCAGCGTAGTTCACGTCCGGATACGGAACGCTCTGCCACACCGACTTGCGCATGCACGAATTGTTGTCCGAGTAGAAATGAAGGATTTGACGATAGCCCGGGTCGCGCTGGTAGCGCTCGCCGTCGTCTAGCCGCAGCACTTCGCCGAACGCGCGCAGCCCCTCGAAATGCAACTGCAGATCGCGGGTGACGCACGGACTTGCGCCATCGTGGGCGATATGCCGGCCGAATACGCCCGCGATACTCGGCTGCGTCTCCATCGGACGCACCAGATTCGCCAGCCAATGCGCATCGTTCGGAATCGCGTCATGGGTGAGGAAGGCGACGAATTCTCCGCGCGCCTCGGCGATGCCAAGGTTGCGCGTGCGTCCGTGACCGAATTCCTGCGGAGGGATATGGATCACGCGCGCATCGGGATATTCGGCGACGACCTTAAGCGTTCCGTCTTTCGAACCCGAATCGATCACGATGACTTCGTAAGGCCAAGGCGCGACCTGCGTGGTCGCGGCAGCCAGCACTCGGCCAATGATCGATACCGCATTCTTGACCGGAATCACCACGCTCGCAACCGGAAGCATCTCGCGCTGCGCGCGCGCGGCAACCGCATCAGAAGCATTCATAGCTGGAAAACTATGCGCTGCGTTCATTGAACGACATCCAACGAGATCGACTCGAACGGAATACCGACCAAACCGTAACGCTGCTTGAGCGAATTCACAGAGATCATGACCGCATC
>JADZBF010000409.1 GCA_020852215.1 Lysobacter sp.
GATGAAGGAAGGTATCGGCGAAGGGCCGCCGATCCGCTCGGTAAATGCGCTCGGCGCATGCCTCTTCTGAGATTTTGAACAGGATCTGAGTCGCATGCGGTTCCGCTTTCGCGAACGAATCGCGAACGAACGCTGTGCCACAATCGGCCTCCCGTCGATGCCTCCCCCGCCCCGCATGTCGACCGTACGCCCCGCCGCTCCGCCCTCGCCTCCCGCTTCGCGCTGGACACTTCCGAAACAGGTCTGGTGGATCATCGCCGCCGGTTTCGGGCTCGGCCTGCTGTTGTTCGTCGCGATTTGGCTGGAGCAGCGCAACGACGGCGATTTCTATCGTCCGGAACGCGCGGCCGACGGCCCCGTCGGCCAAGTGTTCGAGCCCCTGCCCACGCCGCAGACTGGCGGCGATGCGCGCAGCGCCAGCGGCCTGTCCGAAGCCGCCGAGGAAGCCCTGCGCAATCCGCGCCCAGCCCCGCCACCGGTTCAAACGCCGCGCCCGGCCGCCGCCGAACGCCCGGTCGCGAACGCGAACGCGCAGAACGACCGTCCGCGCCCCGTCTCGCGGCCGGCATCGGTACCGACGCCGATCTCGCAACCCAAGCCGTCCTACCCGCGCGAAGCCTTGCGCAACAACGAAACCGGCACCGTGTATCTGCGCGTGACCGTGGACGAAACCGGCGAACCCATCGACGTGGTGGTGTCCCGCAGCAGCCGCTCGCGTTCGCTCGACCGCGCCGCGTCGCAGGCCGTGAAGCGCTGGAAGTTCCGCCCCGCGCAGCGCGACGGCCAAGCGGTGACGGCGACGGTGGACGTGCCGATCGCGTTTTCGTTGGGCGACGATGCGCGCTGAGGGCCGCAACGCCCCGATAACCGCGCGCACCGAATTCGGCTCAATACGAGATTTGATTGTTGACCAGGTAATCGCTGTTCAACTGCGTTTCCGGGGTGGTCACGACTTGGTGCCCGATGAACGTTCCGTTGTGCGTGATGACGTTCCATCGCAAGGTCATATTGACGTTAGGCCCGACGTAGTGCGCCCCGATTCCTGCGTTGTTCTGGATGTAGTTCAGCGTCGCGGTCCAGTTGCTGGATGGCGCACTCGGCAGTCCGCCGGACGCGCTCGCGCCTCGAATGAAGATCCCGGGCCCCACGTTGCCGGAAATCGTGTTTTCCGAGATCGTGCCGGTGCGTACGGCAAGGATGCCGATCGTGGCCTGCCCGGCTTCGGCCGGTGGCGCCGTATCGATCGGGTATCCGTTGCCCGTCAGCGTGTTCTTGGTGATGGTGATGTTCTGAACGGGCGCGAGCGGGTTGTATCCGGTGTTGTCGTTGGGAAGCGCGCCGATCGACATCGCGCCTTTCGGATTGTTGGTGATCGTATTTCCGGTGATCAGAACCGATTGGGTGCCGTAGTTCGCCCAAATCCCGATCGAGTTGCCGCTCATGGTATTGCCTTGGATCGTCGCGCCTGTCGCGCCGTATAGCGAAACCGCCGAAGCGCCGTTATCGGTATTCTGCTTGTAGTAGCCGAGCCCGTAGAAACGAGAATTGGAAACGACCATGTTGCTGGAGTTCGCGAAGCCGACGCCGTCTTCCAAGCCGTTCCTGACTTCGCATTGATTGACCGACACCCAGGACGACCCGGTCGTCGCATTGATCAGGCTGTCCACCACGAGGCTAGGCGAAGGCGAGCCGTAGTCGTAACCGGGCTTGAATCTTTGCAGCTTGTTGCCGTCGAAGGTGATGCCTTGGATCAACACCCCGCCCGCCTCGATCGACAGCAGGCGCATCCGAGTCTGCGTACCCAGCATCAATATCGATTTTCCGGTGTCGGTTTTGGAGAACGGCGCGGTATCTCCGTAAAAATGCAGCGAACGGGTGATTTTCAGCGCGGTTTTGACCGGGCTTCCGTTCTGATAGAAGCCGGATACGCCGCCCGACGACAACAGCGTGTATTTCCCGGCGGGAATATAGACGTAGCCGCCTGCGCAAGTCGCGTCGATCGCGTTCTGAATGGCCGGCGTGGAATCGAGGCCCGTATTCGGCGACGCGCCGAAAGCCAGAACATTGGTATTGGTCGAGCATGCCGCGCTGGCGGGCGTCGGCGCAAAGGCCATCAACAAAACGAACGCAGATGCGAAGAGACGCGATACTTCGGACATAAATGGATGCTTCCTGAGCGATGGGGGATGACGGCACGTACTCTAGCGCAACCGGAGACGGTCGAACGATCCGATCTTGGCAACGGCAGGAACACCGTCCGCCTCGAACCGAAAGCCGCTATCGTGTCGGCGAATCGAGCCCCCAGGCATCGACGCTGATCACGACGCCACCGGCGTCGAAACTCACCCGAACCACGGATTCCTGCCGCTCGTTTTGGCTGCCGTGCGCAACGCGACGGCGAAGCACGTACCAATACGTCTGCCCGACCGTCTGCGGATTTTTCGTGGTCCGCGCATACAGCGGACGGATTTCGTCGGGCTCGCCGAGAATTTCGCGCACTTTCGCCGACGGCATGCCCAGCGCGATCTTCGCGTAGTCGGCGCGAATCACGGCCGCGCGCTCGGGGCTGGCGACATGCGGATACTCGACGATCTCGCGCGTCTCGCCGCTCATGCCCGATGCCATCCCGGGGACGCAAAACAGGAACGCCGCGAAGGCGAGCGAATAGCGCGATACGGACATGGTCGAAGCGCTCCGAAAGCGGACATCATCGAATAAGACGAAGGATCGGCGCGCATCGATCGCCGTGCGACTACGCGGCCGCGTCCCGCAACGCAAAACCCACGCCGCGCGCCAAGCCATCGAAATCGGGGAACGAGGTCGCGACGTTCGCCACATCGCCGACCGCGAATTCGCGGCCGCAGCGCTGTGCGGCGATGGCCAAGGACATCGCGATACGATGATCGCCGCGGCTGTCGATCGACAGCGATGCATCGCCATCCGGCAATACGAACGCGTCCCCATGAATCGTCGCGCCGTCGGCGACTTCATCGACGCGAATGCCGAGCGCGCGCAGACCCGCGGACATCGCGGCGAGGCGGTCGGATTCTTTCACCCGCAATTCGGCCGCGCCGGAAATGCGGGTGTCGCCCTCCGCGCAGGCGGCGGCGACGAACAACGCCGGGAATTCGTCGATCATGTCGGGCACGATGGCTTCGGGCACCGCGATGCCGCGCAGCGGCGCATACCGCACGCGCAGATCGGCGACGGTTTCGCCGCCCTCTTCTCTTGCTTCGCTATCGACGATGTCCGCGCCCATCGCGCGCAGCGCCTGCAACAAGCCGGTGCGGCGCGGATTCATGCCAACGGCCTCGAGCGTGAGATCGGAACCGGGCACCACGCTGGCCGCGACCAGAAAAAACGCCGCGGACGAGAAATCCGCCGGCACGCGCACATCGGTCGCGCGCAGCGCCTGCGTCGTACCCGCGCCGCCGCGCACCCGCGCGAAGCCGGGCGAGAATTCCACCGGCCAACCGAATGCGGCCAGCATGCGTTCGGTGTAGTCGCGGGTCGGATGCGGTTCGCGCACGACGGTCTCGCCTTCTGCATACAAACCCGCGAGCAACAGCGCCGATTTCACCTGCGCGCTGGCGACCGGCAAGGCGTAATCGATGCCGCGCAGCGCTTGCCCGCC